>CAIUAY010000132.1 GCA_903897335.1 uncultured Chromatium sp.
CTGCGCCGCGAGGCCAAAGCGTGGGCCGAACGCCGCAATGCCTCCCAAACCGGCGTGGACTGGCAGTTCACCACCGAAGACGCCCGCATCAAACTCAATCGCCTCTACCCACTAGTTAAGCTGGAATGATCTACTAGCGCTCAAAGGCAATCAGGGTGCGCTGGCCGCCGAAGTCGAAGAGGCGTTCATCGACGCCGACGCCAACGCTTATATGGGGCTTGACTCGCCGTTCCTGGAGACTGCCGAGCACGGCCACGGGCGTTGCGAGACCGCACCCTGGGCGATCTCTCCGGGGTGCCGCGTAGCGCCCTGGGGCTCGTCACTGAGCGTCATCGCCGCATCGCCACCGAAGGCGCCTTGCTGGGCGGGCTGTTGGCCAAGTGGTTCGCGCGTGAGCGTGCCATCGTTAGTGATGGCGCCGAACCGTTCGCCATCCTGCTCCATGCCTGGTGTGGGGTGCACGCCGAACGCCTGATTCACACGTTGATCCCGCGCAATGAGCGCCAGCGCCAGGAACAGCAGCGGGTGCGCGGCGAGATCTGGACGTGCTATGCCGACCTGACAGCCTATCAACGCGCCCCCCATCCGGAGGCAATCGCCGAACTGCGCGCCCGCTTGACGGCCACCTTCACCCAGAAGACATCCTTCGCCACCCTCAATCAGACCTTGACGCGTCTGCATGCCCACCAGGCGGAGTTGCTCCTGGTTCGCCTGCGTCCGGACAGCCCGCTGCATACCAACGGCAGCGAGAACGACAGTCGCGGCGACGTGAAATGGCGCAAGATCAGTGGCGGGACGCGCAGCGACCTGGGGCGACGCTGTCGTGACACCTTTGCAAAGTCTGAAAAAGACCTGCCGCACGCTCGGAATCGCCTTCTGGGACGACCTCAACGACCGCATTGGGCAGGTCGGTGCTATCCCGCCCTTGTCAGAGAGCGTTCGTGAACCGGCGTTGGCGGCGAATGCTGTGCCGTGACTTGTTGAGAAGTTACAAAAATTCGTACACAAAAGGCATTTAATCAACGTTTACTAAATGTAGAACATCGCGTAAAGCGCATTAAAGTTTTATCGGTGATGCCCGTTATTACTGTACGAACCTAAGGAAACACTGCGCAGTCTCTAAACTAAACCGATTTTTTGGTATGGTGTTGTCATGGGAAAGTGGTACAACAAATATGTTGAGTGTGAAAAAGCGGCATGCGATTTACACGTGGGTGCCAGCAAGATCTGAGCCTTCGGGTCATCGCGAAAGCAGTAGGACGACGGGTGTCGACGACCTCACTGGACTTGACAGTTGTCTGCTGCTCGTCCCCCCGTTGTCAGTGGGTTTGTCCGGGAGCATTTTGGATAGACATGCGCATCGCTTAACATTATTGGTCATTTTATCGCTTGCATCCAAATAAATATTGGGACTTAAATGCAATTCGATTACGATTACTGTAAACAGATCCTAAGGTCGCATTTTTTGTCCCATTCATTCACTGGTCTTTTCTGGGGGCCGCAATCATGAGCTTCATTTCAGCTTTTAGTACAGAGCAAATTGCGGCCTTAAAGACCGATGTAGTCGCTAACTTGACAACGGCTCAGATCGTTGAGCTCAGCACCGTGCAGATTCCAGCGCTGACCACCGCGCAGATCCAGGCACTCACGACCGCCCAATTTCAGGCACTCGAAACCGCCGACCTAGCCGTCCTCAAGACCAGCCAGATCGCCGCCCTGCGCACCGATCAGGCGAACGCCCTGAGCACCGACCAGATCGTCGCCCTGACCACCGCCCAAGCCAGCGCACTCACCACAGCA
>CAIUAY010000133.1 GCA_903897335.1 uncultured Chromatium sp.
CATCGATGCGGCGGGCAAGGCATTGTTTGGTAAACACGCTCAGTTCAATCTCGGCGATGTCAAGCCAACTGCCGTGTTTGGGCGTGTAATGGATCTCCAGGCGATTCAAGAGCCGGCGTGCCTCCTCGGGCGGGAAGGCTGAGCCGGACAACATACTTGATCATTGGATGCACCTCTTGAGAACTTGCCTGACGAGATGTGTCTACAATGAGGCTTATGCAAGATTAAACGGAAGCGCGTACTACTACGATCTGTTCAAAGACAAACAGCAGGACGCGACCAGACCGCTCAAGATCGCCACCATCTTCAGCTATGCCGCCAATGAGGAAAGCCCAGATGCCAACGGTCTGATCCCGGAAGAAAGCCCCGACATCCCGACCGCCGCCAAGATCGACCCCAGCCGCCGCGATACGCTGGATCGTTACATTGCCGATTACAACGCCCTGTTTGGCACCCAATACAGCACCCACGATACGCAGTCGTTTTACAGCTACTATCAGGACATCGCCAAACGAGTTCGGGCAGGGCAGGTGGACATTCTGCTGGTGGTGAATATGTTCCTGACCGGCTTCGACAGCCCGCGCCTCAATACCCTCTATGTCGATAAAAACCTGAATTTTCACGGTCTGGTGCAAGCCTTCTCCCGCACCAATCGCATCCTCAACGACAAGAAATCCCACGGCAATATTATTTGCTTCCGCAATCTGAAGCAGGCCACGGATGACGCGATTGCACTGTTCTCGAACAAGGATGCCAAGGAAACCGTCCTGCTTGATCCGTATGAGGATTACGTCACCAAGTTCAACGCGGCCAGCAGCGACTTACTGACGCTGGCACCGACCGTGAACAGCGTCGATGACCTACCCGATGAACCGGCACAACTGGCATTTATCACCAAGTTCCGCGAACTGTTACGCCTGAAAAATATCCTCTCGACCTTCGCCGATTTCAAGGATGCGGACTTGACGCTGGCACCACAGACCTTCGAGGATTACAAAAGTAAATACCTTGACTTCCATGACCGGGTGAAGCAGCGCAAAGACAAAGACACGGTATCCATCCTAGAGGATGTGGATTTTGAACTGAGCCTGATTCACCGTGATGAGATCAATGTCGCCTACATCCTCGGCCTGCTGGTGGCGCTGAAGACGCTGAAACCGGAAGAGGCGACGCAACGCCAGCGCGAAATCCTCGACCTGCTGGCCGGTGAAGTTAATCTGCGCAGCAAGCGCGAACTCATCACCGCATTTATTGAAAACAATCTGCCCAAACTGAAGCCCGGCGAAAATGTCACCAGCGCCTTTGAAGTGTATTGGGGTGAACATCAGCAAGCCGCTTTCAGCACACTCTGTGAAGAAGAGCAGCTTCATCCGGCTGAATTGGAAAAGCTCCTGAGTACCTACGCCTTTGCCAACCGCCTGCCGCGTGAGCAGGAGATTGTCAGTGCGTTGACATTCAAGCCCAAGATTCTGGAGCGCAAAGGAATCATTCAGCGAATCAAGGAAAAGATACACGCCTTCATCGAGACCTTTATCGAGGGGATGGGCGGGATTTGAAGCCCAGGCATCCGCCCTGCCCGGTTTGGTTTTGCGTGGAGCCATCCAAAAATGGACAATGCTGACATGTTCGCCCTGTGGGCGATGCGCCATCCCTCCCCGCCCTAAAGGACAGGGTCTCTCGCGCAAGATGGGTGAAAAAACCCGATGCCTACCATCATCGTCATCGCTAACCGCAAAGGCGGCACCGGCAAGACCACCACGGCGGTCAACCTCGCGGCTGAATTTGCCGCCAGCGGCGAGCGCGTCCTGCTGATTGATCTGGATACGCAGAACCATTGCGCCCTGGGTCTGGGTCTGACACCCGGCAAGGGGCAGTTGACCGTTCATCATCTGTTCCGCGAACCAGCCGCCGAGGATCTGCTGGCCGCAGCAATCCTGCCGAGCGCCTGCGAGCGGCTTGATCTGATCCCCGCCGACCCGGATTTTCAGCATGACGCGGCGTTGAACGATGATCAGGTTCTTAGTCGCGCACTGGCCAATCCGGTCATCAACGGCTATGACCGGATTCTGATCGACTCGCCGCCCTCGCTCGACCGTCTGCTGCTCAACGCGCTGACCGCCGCACGCTGGGCGCTGATTCCATTCGTGCCGCATCCACTGTCCGGCGAGGGCGTACGCCAACTGGCGCGGGTGTTCTTCCGGGTTGCCATGCGCAGCAATGCCAATCTGCGCTTGCTGGGATTGCTGCCGGTGATGATCGATTCGCGCATTGGCCAGCATCGCCGCGTGCAGGATCAGGTGATCAGTCAGTTCGGTCAGGAACGGCTGCTCGGCTGCATCCGCAGTGACATTAAGCTCGCCGAATCGTTTGCCGCCGGTCGCCCCATCCGCGACTACGCCCCGCACAGTCGGGGTAATCAGGATTATCACACCGCATTCGCCAATCTCTGCGCCCGTTTGCGCGGCTGATCGAGCCTTTTTAGGAATCGAGACGATGGAATTTGCTTTGCTTGGACAGGATCAACTTGCCCGCCGTGGCCGTCTGACAGTTGCGCGTGGCACGGTCGAAACCCCCGCCTTCATGCCGGTCGGCACCTATGGCACGGTCAAGGCGATGACGCCGGAAGAACTGCTGGAGGTCGGCGCTGAGATCGTGTTGGGCAATACGTTTCATCTCATGCTGCGTCCCGGCACCGAGGTCATCCGGCGGCTGGGCGATCTGCACGGATTCATGCACTGGAACAAGCCCATCCTCACCGATTCGGGCGGTTTTCAGGTGTTCAGTCTGGGTGACTTGCGCAAGATCACTGAAGCGGGCGTGCATTTTCAGTCGCCGATTGACGGCAGCCCGGTGTTTCTAAGCCCTGAAGTCTCGATGCAGGTGCAGCGCGAACTGGGTTCGGACATCGTGATGATCTTCGATGAATGCACCCCCTACCCTGCCGATGCGGATCAGGCTCGCGCCTCGATGGAACTCTCGCTGCGCTGGGCAGCGCGTTCGCGTGAAGCGCACGGCGATAATACATCCGCGCTGTTTGGCATCGTCCAGGGTGGAATGCACGAGCGGCCACGCGCCGAATCGCTGGACGGGCTAACCCGGATCGGCTTTGATGGCTATGCCATCGGCGGACTCTCGGTGGGCGAGCCGGAAGCCGACCGGCTGCGGGTGCTGGATTTTCTGGCTGACAGGCTACCTGCCGACCGACCGCGTTATCTGATGGGCGTTGGCACCCCGGAGGACATCGTGGCTGCTGTGCGGCGTGGCATCGACATGTTTGACTGCGTGATGCCGACCCGCAACGCCCGCAACGGCCATCTCTTTACCCATCAGGGCACGGTCAGGATTCGCAACGCCGCTCATCGCACCGACGAACGTCCGCTCGATCCGCTGTGCGACTGTTATACCTGCCGTCACTACAGCCGTGCCTATCTGCATCATCTGGATAAATGCAAAGAGATTTTGGGGGCGCGTCTGGCGACCATCCACAATCTGTATTATTACCAGACCCTGATGCGTGGACTGCGCGAGGCGATTGCAGCCGGTCAGCTCAAAGCCTTTGTTGCGCAGTTTGAGGCGTTACGTATCCAGCAGCCTGACGATTCTCAGACTTCGCCGCGATTGTAGTCGGGCTGTGCCGTGATCTTGTGAATGCTGAGGTCTGCGCCCAGATATTCTTCCTCATCGGACAGACGCATCCCGATAGTCAGTCGGATCAGTCCATAGATCGCAAACCCACCCGCAAAGGCGATCAACACCCCGATCAGGGTGCCTGCCAGTTGCGCCATGACGGACACGCCGCCGATCCCGCCCAGCGCCTTGAGACCAAAGATACCGGCGGCAATGCCGCCCCAGAGTCCACAGAGTCCGTGCAGTGGCCAGACGCCGAGCACGTCATCAATCTTCCAGCGATTCTGGGTCAGGGTGAAGGCATACACGAACAATGCACCAGCAACCGCGCCTGTCACCAGCGCACCTAACGGGTGCATCAGATCAGACCCGGCACAAACCGCGACCAGACCGGCCAGCGGCCCGTTATGCAGAAAGCCGGGGTCATTCTTGCCGGCAACCAGCGCCGCCAGAATGCCGCCGACCATCGCCATCAATGAGTTGACCGCAACCAGACCGCTCACTGCCTCGACGGTCTGGGCAGACATCACATTGAAGCCAAACCAGCCGACTGTCAGCGTCCAGGCACCCAGCGAGAGGAACGGAATCGACGAGGGCGGATGGGCAGTCATGCTCCCGTCATGGCGATAGCGACCGGCGCGCGAACCAAGCAGCAGCACGGCAGCCAGCGCGATCCAGCCACCAAACGCATGAACCACGACCGATCCGGCAAAGTCATGAAATTTTGCGCCAAAGACGTTTTCGATAACGGTCTGCATCCCAAAGTTGCCATTCCAGGTCATGCCTTCGAACAGTGGATACAGCAGACCGACGATCAGGAATGACGCCAGCAATTGCGGATAGAAACGTGCGCGCTCGGCGATGCCGCCCGAAACGATTGCCGGAATTGCGGCGGCAAAAGTCAGCAGAAAAAAGAACTTGACCAGCGCATAACCGTTTTTCTCAGCAAGCGTTCCGGCACCGCTGAAGAAATCGATGCCATAGGCCAGACTGTAGCCGATGAAAAAATAGGCAATGGTGGAAATGGCAAAGTCGCTCATGATCTTTGCCAGTGCGTTCACCTGGTTCTTGGCGCGCACCGTGCCCAGTTCGAGGAACGCAAAACCCGCGTGCATGGCCAGCACCATCACGGCACCGGTCAGGATGAATAAAACGTCAGTACCTGCCTGCAATGCTCCCATCTCTCGTCTCGCGTGATCGTTTGGAAGCGAGTCTACAAGCATGGATCAGGCCAATCGCCACGCTGCAATGACCCTGAGACAGCAAACAGCGTCACGCTGGCAGAACTGACGCCAGCGTGATCGAATTCAGTGCAAAAGGGGTTGGGGCATGCACTTTCAGGGTGCTGTCATCCAACATCCGTTGGACGGCGATCAGCCGACGGCCATCCTGGCTGCGGCAGTCCGCCTTCAGTCATGAGCGGTCGGATGGCGTGCAGAATATTGGCGAACAGATGGCCGTGTTCATGCTCTTCACGCGCCAGCAGTGCTTTCATGTGGTCGCGGCGGGTCGGCATCGTGAAACAGGCGGGGCAGGAATCTGGGATCACCGGCAGGGCGGCGCGGCTGGCATAGTCGGCCATCTGGCGTTCACGACAGTAGACCAGCGGGCGGATGATGCGCACGTCGCCATCCTGATTGGCATAATGCGCCTTCATGGTGCGCAGTTGTCCGCCGTGAAACAGCGAGAGCAGCAGACTTTCAGCCAGATCATCCAGATGCTGCCCCAGTGCCAGCACGTTATAACCCTGTTCGCGGCAGATACGGTACATGATGCCGCGCTTCATGCGCGAGCAATAAGCGCAGAATGAATCGCCGTCCATGTGCGCTTTAGCCTGTTCCAGTAGCGGCTGCTGTTCGTAGTGCCAGGGGATGCCAAGCTGGTCATAATAAGCCTTAAGTCTCTGCGGATCGAAACCGGGCACTTCAGGGTCGACAGTCAGCGCCGCCAGCCCGAAGCGTACCGGGGCATAGGTCTGAAGATGTCTGAGGATCTGGAGCAGCGACAGCGAATCTTTACCGCCCGAAACGCCAAGCAGGATGCGGTCGCCGTCGCCGATCATCTGAAAATCCGCGATGGCGCGTCCAACCTGGCGCAGCAGTGATTTGGGAGGACTGGAGTGGTGATTGGCATTCATGGCTGCAAGTGTAAATGAACACTGACTATCAACGTGAAAAGGATCGGCTTGAACAAGCTCAGCGCGAGCTGTTGGGCAGCCTGGTCAAGGCGGTTCCTGGTCTGCTGTTGGGTCAGCCCTTCCCAACCCTGTCTCCAACGGCTGAGACTCGCCCCTGCGGACTGGTGGCGACGCTCCTGGACGCCAGCCCCGACCTGATTTTTTTCAAGGATCTGCAAGGCGTCTATCTGGGCTGCAATCCGATGTTTGGCGAATTCGTCGGGCGTCCACAGGATGCAATCGTCGGCAAGACTGATCACGAACTGTTCGCGCCAGAAGTCGCTGAAGACTTCCGCGCCCATGATCTGCGCATGCTCGATTTGCTCGAACCCTGCCAGAACGAAGAATGGGTCAGATTTCCAGATGGTCGCCTGCGTCTGCTCGATACCTTGAAAACACCGTATTGGGGCACCGATGGCAAGCTGGCCGGACTGCTTGGAATCAGCCGCGACATCACAGCGCGCTGGCATGCCGAAGAACAACTGCGTGACAGTGAAGCCAACTTCCGCGCTTTCTTCGAGAGCATGGATGACCTGATCTTCGTGACCACGCCCGAAGGTCAGATCTGTCATGTCAATCAGGCTGTTGAACGCAAGCTGAATTATCGCGCCGAGGAACTGTTGGGGCGATCACTGCTGAATCTCCATCCAGCAGAGCGTCACCAGGACGCTCAAGCCATGCTTGCCGCGCTGCTGGCTGGCGAGCGCGACGCCTGTCTGATTCCGCTGGCAACCCGGGATGGCCGACTGCTGTCCGTCGAGAGCCGGGTCTGGCGTGGTCAATGGAATGGTCTGGACTGCATCTTTGGCGTCAGCAAAGATTTGACCGCCGAGGCGGCGGCGCGTGAGGAGCTGCTGGCATCGAACGCACTGCTCCAGGAAGCCAATGCCCGCGCCAATGCGCTGGCGCTTCAGGCGCAGTCGGCCAATGCCGCGAAAAGCGAGTTTCTGGCCAATATGAGCCACGAGATCCGCACCCCGATGAACGGCGTGATCGGCATGACCGGCCTGCTGCTGGATACCGAGCTGACCGAAGAACAGCAGCATTACGCCGAAACCATCCGCGCTAGTGGCGAGGCGCTGCTGACGCTGATCAATGACATCCTGGATTTTTCCAAGATCGAGGCCGGCAAGCTGGAGCTGGAAATCCTCGACTTCGATCTGTCCGCCTTGCTGGACGACTTTGCGGCCAGTCTAGCGCAGCGCGCCGACGAAAAGGGTCTGGAATTTCTGTGCGCTGCCGCGCTCACGGTACCAACGCGACTGCGCGGCGATCCGGGGCGGTTGCGCCAGATCCTCACCAATCTGACTGGCAACGCGATCAAATTTACCGCGCATGGCGAGGTCGCGGTATTTGTGTCGCTGCTTGAAGAGACTGCGGCGGAGGTCTGTCTGCGCGTTGAGATCCGCGATACCGGGATTGGCATTCCGGCAGACAAGCTCGGATCGCTGTTCGACAAGTTCAGCCAGGTCGATGCATCGACGACGCGCCAGTATGGTGGCACCGGGCTGGGGCTGGCGATTTCCAGACAACTGGCTGAACTGATGGGCGGGACGATTGACGTGACCAGCAACCCCGGTCACGGCTCGGTGTTCTGGTTTACCGTGCGGCTTGCCAGACAGACACAATCGCTGGCCGCTGAAAGTCCAGCGCCAGCCGAACTGCACAATGTCCGTGCGCTCATCGTCGACGACAATGCCACCAGCCGCGAGCTGTTGGTCGAGCGCCTGCTCGCCTGGGGAATGTGTCCGGTTGCGGTGTCCGATGGTGCAGCGGCGCTGGAGAGGCTCGAACAGGGATTGACTGACGGTGACCCGTTCCGCGTGGCGCTGATCGATCTGCGGATGCCTGGCATGGATGGTGACGTGTTGGGACGCTTGATTCGGCGCGATGCGCGTCTGAACACGCTGCGGATGGCGATCCTGCCCTCGCTGGTCAGACCCGGCGATTCGCGGCGCTTTCAGGCGTGTGGCTTCGCCGCTTATCTCCCCAAGCCGGTGCGTCAGCAGGAACTGAAAGATCTGCTGTCAGCCATGCTGCGCGTCGATCAGACGCCGCAGGCGTCGCCGATCCTGACCCGCCATTCCACCCGCGAGCAGTTGTGGGAGACCAGCGCCGGACGCTTCGCCGGAACCGGGGCGCGCATCCTGCTGGCCGAGGACAACCCGGTCAACCAGCAACTGGCGCTGGGCATTATCAAAAAATTCGGACTGAAGGCCGATGCCGTTGCCAATGGCGCGGAGGCGCTCACCGCCCTGACGACCATCCCCTACGATCTGGTGCTGATGGACGTGCAGATGCCGGTCATGGATGGATTGGACGCCTCGCGCCAGATTCGTGATCCAGACAGTGCCGTGCTGGATCATGGCATTCCCATTATTGCCATGACCGCTAACGCGATGCAGGGCGACCGCGAACAGTGTCTGGCGGCAGGCATGAACGATTATGTCTCCAAGCCAGTACGTCCACAGACACTGGCCGAGGCGCTTGGAAAATGGCTGGAAGTGAGTCCCTGAGCTGTGTCCCGGTGATCTCCCGTCAGGATGGCCTGCTTTTGCGCGTCTGTCCGGCTTTTTCCAGCTCGTCCAGATACGTTTGCCAGAGCTGTTCCTGCTCGGTTCCGAGCCGGTAGAGATAGTCCCAGGAATAGATGCCGGTGTTGTGCTCATCGTCGAAATGCAGACAGACGGCGTAGTTACCCACCGGCTCGATGCGGTCGATGCCGACCTCTTCCTTGCCGAGTTGGAGGATGCGTTGGCCTGGCCCGTGACCTTGCACCTCTGCCGAGGGTGAGTAGACGCGCAGATATTCGCAAGGCAGGTTGAAACGAACGCCATCCTCATAGGCGATTTCGAGGACGCGGGATTGACGGTGCAGATTCAGTTCAGTTGGCGTGGGCATAGTTGAGTGATCAGGTCTTTAAGTTATCAGTGAGCTAAAACATTCAACGAATGTTTCAGAGGATGTAGCGCGAGAGGTCTTCGTCAGCCGCCAGTCCGGCGAGATTTTGATCGACATAGGCGGCGGTGATCGTGATGGTGACGCGATCCAGATCGGAAGCGTTGTAGGAGACATCTTCCAGCAGCCGTTCCATGACGGTGTGCAGACGGCGTGCGCCAATGTTCTCGGTGCGCTCGTTGACCTGCCAGGCAATCTCGGCCAGTCGTCGGATGCCGTCTTCGGTGAAATCCAGATGCACACCTTCAGTACCCAATAGGGCGCGATACTGATCAGTCAGCGAGGCATCCGGTTCGGTCAGGATACGCACGAAGTCCTCGGTGGTCAGCGCCTTGAGTTCAACCCGGATCGGGAGGCGACCTTGCAGCTCTGGGATCAAATCCGATGGCTTGGACAGATGGAAGGCACCAGAGGCGATGAACAGGATGTGATCGGTACGCACCGCGCCATGCTTGGTGGACACCGTGCTGCCTTCGACGATCGGCAGCAGATCACGCTGCACCCCTTCACGCGAGACATCCGCGCCAGCCATGCCTTCACCGCGTTTGGTGACTTTATCCAGCTCATCTAAAAAGACGATGCCGTTCTGCTCGACGTTTTCAATGGCGCGTAGCTTTAGCTCGTCATCGTTGACCCGCTTGGCGGCTTCTTCGTCCTTGAGGATCTGACGAGCATCGCGGATGCGCAGCTTGCGACGCTTGGTGCGACCCTGACCCAGGTTCTGAAACAAACCCTGAAGCTGGCTTGACATCTCTTCCATGCCGGGCGGTGCCATGATCTCGACGCCGAGCGGCGTGGCTGATACCTGGATCTCGACCTCGCGCTCGTCCAGTTCGCCGGTACGCAGCTTGTCGCGGAGCTTGTCGCGGGTCGCATTGCTGACGCTAGAGCGTGTCTCTTCCTCGAAGCCCGATGGCGGTGGTAGCAACGCATCCAGAATCCGGTCTTCGGCAGCGGCATCGGCCTGATCGGCGAGCTTGGCCATCTCCTGTTCACGCGCCATCTTGACGCCAATATCAGCTAGATCACGGATGATGGATTCGACATCCCGCCCGACATAGCCCACCTCGGTGAACTTGGTCGCCTCCACCTTGATGAATGGCGCGTTGGCCAGTTTGGCCAGCCGCCGTGCAATCTCGGTTTTGCCGACGCCGGTCGGCCCGATCATCAGGATATTTTTCGGCGTGATTTCCGAGCGCATCGGTTCGTCGATCTGTGAACGTCGCCAGCGATTACGTAGCGCAATCGCCACGGCACGCTTGGCGTCATCCTGACCGACGATGTGTTTATCGAGTTCCGCGACGATGCGCTGGGGCGTGATTTCGGACATGTCTTCGTATCCATTGCTTGAAGCGAGCTAGGGCGTCAGATCGCTTCATTAAAAAAGTCTGAGTCGATTCGTTTGACCGGGTAAAGTGAGACGATTGAAACACCGACATCGTGATCGATCATCAGGTCTGCAAGCTGTGCGCCGTCGATGAGGACGATTTTGCTGCCGATCTGGGCAACATAAGTCCGTGCTTCCTCGGTGAAGCGAGAGGTGGTGATGAAAATCCCTTTGTTGGCGTGCTGCAACTGAAGCGCACCGGCGAATTGCATCACATCGGGGCGTCCCACGGCATTGCTATCCCAGCGTTTCGCCTGGATGTACACCACGTCCAGACCGAGTTTGTCTTCCTTGATGATGCCGTCGATCCCGCCATCGCCACTGCGTCCAATCGCTCTGCCCGCATCGGAGCGCGATCCGCCATAACCCATCTTGACCAGAAGCTCGACGACAATCCGCTCAAAATAGCTTGGCGTCACGGTCTTCAGTTTTGCCAGCAGTTCCTCGGCCAGTTCATCGCGCAGGTTTTCATAAGCCGCTTCCAATGATTCCAGCGGCGTGGCGTTAGTGGCTTCCAGATTGAGGTTATCGCTGGTGGCATCCGCGTTTGAACGTACTGAGCGCGTACCCTTCAAACCTTTGAAGGCCAGAAATTCCGGGTACTGCTCCAGAAATTTAACGTCGATTTTATCGGGCGGCTTTGCCAGCAGTTCCTGGCCACGTAAGGTGATGCGATAAAACCCGCGCCGCGTTGGCTCCAGTAAACCGGCTTTTTTGAGATGAGTAACCGCCCAACTCACGCGATTAACAAATGTTAGCTGCGTTCCACTGGGCAGCTTCTCCTGAAGATCATCCTGAGATAGACCAAGCTCCTGCGCCAGCGTCTCGATGACATTATTGGTGCTGATCTCCGTGCCGTGGCGGGCGGCCAGGCGCAACAGCGGTAGCATGATGCTTTGAAAATCAGGGATCGCCATCGCGCAGCGCCCTTACTGCTGCTCGCCGGTCACGGCGTCGAGTTCTTCGATGACCAGATTATGATTGGTGTAGATGCAGATGTCGGCGGCGATGTGCAAACCTTTCTCGACGATCTCGCGGGCGCTAAGTTCGGTATTTTCCAGTAGGGCACGGGCAGCGGCCTGGGCGAACGATCCGCCCGAACCAATCGCCATCAGGTCATGTTCTGGCTCGACCACGTCGCCGGTGCCTGAAATCATCAACGAAGTCGTGGCGTCAGCAATGCACAGCAACGCCTCCAGACGCCGCAACATCCGGTCGGTGCGCCAGTCTTTCGCCAGCTCGACCGCCGAGCGGGTCAAATGACCCTGATGTTTTTCGAGCTTGCCCTCGAATCGCTCGAACAGCGTGAAGGCATCCGCCGTGGCACCAGCGAATCCAGCCAGCACCTGTCCTTTGTAAAGCCGGCGCACTTTGCGGGCATTGCCCTTCATGACCGTCGATCCCAATGAGACCTGGCCGTCGCCGCCGATCACGACTTGACCGCCGCGTCGCACCGAGAGGATTGTCGTGCCGCGAAAATTTTCCATCCTGAACCCTGCGTGACCGATTGGAGACGATTTTTCTATTCTAAACCGCGTCCAGCATGAGATGCGCTGTTTTCGCGGAAACCTCGCCTATAGCGGGATGCGACGTTGCGCGTGTGTTCACCTGCTCGCCAGCATGAGGTTGCTGCCGAGCCGATATTGGCCGCACACGCCAGACCGAGCAGATATGGAACAGGGTTGAGACGCCGGTGCAGACAGACGTCAACCAGCGTCGGCGCCATCGCTCAACACACCATGTCATGACTGAACACGGCGGAGCTTGCCAGACGGTCTCCAGCGGAACCGCTTCGCTGGCGATCAAGGTCATCGCGCCCAACAGCACGACGCCGGTGCGATCCAGTTGCAAAAACGGCAATCCACCCAACAGCATTCCCAGATAAACCAGCAAAAAAACGCTGACGATCAGAACAGTCATTAGTGCGGGGACGAATTGGTGGCAGGCGGTAACTCGTCGTCGGGTGCATCCGGCGCATCGGGGATGCGATGATTCTCAGCGAGCCAGTCGCCGAGATCGATCAGGCGGCAGCGGCGGCTGCAAAAGGGTCGCCAGGTTGAAGCCGCCGTCCAGGCGACCGGTTTTCCGCAATGTGGACAGGCGACCATCATGACTAGAACACGCAGCAGGTTAACTTGAAGGGGATGTCATCGGAACAGGGCACGGGCTGTTCCGGAGGCTGGGCGGACATAAAACGGATGCTGAAGCGGTTTTTATGGCCGCTGATTTCGGGAACCACCAGCAGCGCGGCGTCCAGGCTGATGCGCAGCATCTGCGATGGTGATTCAGGGTTCAGTGATTCCTGAAAAAATCCTTCCTCGGCGACCATCGGGCGCCCCGATGCACTGTTGCGGATCAGTGACAGCATCAGACGGATCGCCTTGACCGCCGGAACCAGGTCATGCAGCCAGTGCGCGAAATGCGCCTGACGCAATTCTGGCGCCTGGTTCAGCCAGCATTGGAAATAGGGCAGATCAAAGCTGCACGTTCCTCCCGGAAGACTGCTGCGTCGGGCAATGGCTTTCAGAAACTCATCCTCGCGGGCATGTTGACCAACGGGATGGCTGATGCTCTGGATATCATCGACGGCGTCGTCAAGATTACTGAGGATTTGCTCCAGCGCGGCAGGATCGACGCCGGGTTGATTGGCAAGTCGGCCAAGGATGTCGAGATGGCGTTCCAGTTCTTTCAGAATTTCGTTTTTGATATCCGCGCGCGCCGTGATCGTGGCGATATCCAGTAACTGCATGATTGCAACCCGACTGGCCGGCGCGTCCTGCTGGCGCAGAAAGTGCTGGAGCTGGTCGAACAGGTGTTCGATCCGCAGAAAGGTGCGGATGCGTTCATTGAGTGGATGTTCGAAGATCATGGATGTTGACACCGGACTGTCTCACAGGCTGGCTGGATCTCGATCACGCCGTGATCGTTTGGCGTTCGATCAGGATAAACGAATTTTTCTGGTTCCGTCAGGCGATGTCATAAACTGGATCGGCTGGTTTCAAACCGCCGTTCTGTGCAACCTGCCATGCCAGTATGATGGGCGGATTGGCGCGAGCGTTTGTGCCGCCAGAAGCGCAGCGATAACCCCATGATCCGACTAGACGAGACTGAAACCCTCATGAGAAAGCTGTTTGTCTGTTGTGTCGTCATGGTCGCCGCGTTTGCCGTGATCGCCCCGGCAGCGGCTGGCCAGCGTGATTCCGGGCATCCGCGCATCGGTCTGGTACTGGCAGGCGGCGGCGCCAGAGGGGCGGCGCATATCGGCGTGCTCCAGGTACTCGAAAAGCTGCGCATCCCCATCCATGCCATCGCGGGCACGAGCATGGGGTCGCTGGTCGGTGGCGTCTATGCCGCTGGTCTCTCGGCTGACGAACTGGAGCGGCGCGTCACTCAGGTTGACTGGAACGAACTCTTCGACGACAACCCACCACGCAAAGACTGGCCGACGCGACGCAAAGACGCCTCCATGACGCCAACCTGGAATTTCACGATTGGGGTGCGCGAAGGCAAAATGCAGTTACCAAAAGGCGCCATCTCCGGCCAGAAGGTACAGTTGTTCTTCAATGATCTGGTCAAGGGCGTCGAAACTGTTCAGGACTTCGACGCACTGCCGATCCCGTTCCGAGCCGTCGCAACCAATCTGGAAAATGGCGAGATGAAAGTCTTCGATCACGGCTCGCTGCCGGTCGCCATGCGCGCCAGCATGGCGGTTCCAGGCATCTTTGCGCCGATGGAGTGGGATAACCATATCTATGTGGACGGCGGGCTGGTGCGCAACCTGCCGGTGGACGTGGCGCGTTCGATGGGTGTTGATATGCTGATTGTGGTCAATCTGGGTTCCGGTTTTCTCCCGCGTGAAAAGCTCACCAACATCCTCGGCGTCACCGGCCAGATGATCGCCATCCTGACCGAACAGAACGTCGCCAACTCGCTCAAAGAGATTGATCACACACGCGATATCCTAATCGTTCCGGATCTGGGTGACATCGGATCCGGTGATTTTGCGCGTGCCGCCGACGCCATTGCCACCGGCGTCACCGCCGCTAACAAAGCCAGACGCCAGCTTGCGCGCTACAGCCTGAGCGAATCTGAGTATGCCAACTGGAAGCGCCAGCGTTTCGGACGGGGTCAGCCGGTGCAGCAGGTGGGTGAGGTGAAGATCGCAGCACTGCATCAGGTCAGCAAAGGGGTATTTGACGGAATCATCGAACATCAGGCCGGACAACCCCTGGATCGTGAGCGTCTGGAACAGGATATTCAAAAGGTGTATGGACGTGATGATTTCGAGCGCATCAGCTATCGTTTCGAGCCGCAGGGGAATGGGCAGGATCGGCTGATCGTCGATGCCGTCGAAAAGGCTTGGGGGCCTGGATATCTGGGGTTTGGACTGGGTCTGTCGAGCGACAACAAAGGTGACAGCCGTTTTGGCCTGAAAGCCACTTACAATCAGACTTGGATCAATGCGCTGGGTGCAGAATGGAGTACCGCGCTGAAACTCGGCAATGCACCGAGCTTGCACACCGAACTCTACCAGCCACTGAATCTGGATCGGGCAACCTTCGTCGCGCCCTATCTGGACTATAGCCTTAGCCCTGACAGCGTGTTCCTGGGGGATCAGCGGGTCGCACGTTACGACGTGACACGCGAGCGGGCTGGCGCGGATCTGGGGATGACGCTGCATGGCGTGGAGATGCGGATCGGCGCCTATCTGGGTCAAACGAACATGGCGTTGGACACCGGTTCCCTGGCGCTTCCGCAGGAACGGATCACCGATACCGGCGTGCGTGGGCGCATCATTTACGACACGCTCGACAACGCCGCCCTGCCAACCTCGGGCAGCCGGTTATCGCTGGAGTCGATGACGCCGCTCACGGTTCTGGGCGCGGATGTCGATTACAGCCGCGTTTTATTCAGCGCCAAAACCACCAAGAGCAACGGGAAGAATACGTTGGCAGGAACCATCAAGGCTGGGAGCAGCTTCGGAGGCAACATGCCCTACTACGACCAGTTCCCCCTGGGTGGCTTTCTCAAACTCTCCGGTTATGCCAACGAGCAGTTCCGTGGCAATGACATGGCCTTCGCCTCGCTGGTCTATTATCGCCAAATCACCAGCCTGCCACCGCCACTTGGACGCGGACTGTATCTGGGCGCCTCGCTGGAGGCAGGCTGGCTGTCCGATAGCACGATTTACAACAGCAATACCGGCAAGGATATCCTACTGAGTTCAGAGGCAACCCGTATGGGCGGAAGTCTCTTCTTCGGCTCGGATACCTGGATCGGACCGGCTTATCTTGGGCTAGGACTGTCACAGTCGGGTGACAGTACCATCTATGTCCTGATTGGGCGGCCTTGAAAAGATCAGGCTGGTCTCGCAATCACTGTCCCAAAATGCTCCGATCAGCCGCGTCCAGATCGCTTCAGACGTGACCTGGCACAACAAAGGCGATCAATCATGTGCCCCCTGTCACGCGAGTTAAAAACCGGTCTGGGCTTTTGTGGGATCTTAGAATCCAAGCACCATCTGATTCCAACCTCCGCCACTGTGGCGGCATTTTTTGCTTAATCTCCTGACTTCAGCCAAGGAAATCAATCTCCGATGTCGATTCTGGTTGCCCTCAATCACAAAACCGAATACCGCTTTAATCGTTCGGTTAATCTCTCACCGCATGTGGTGCGATTGCGCCCCGCGCCGCACTGCCGCACCGCCATTCGTTCCTATTCGCTAAAAATCGAGCCTGCTGAGCATTTCATTAACTGGCAGCAGGACGCTTATGGCAATTATTTAGCGCGGCTGGTGTTCCCGGAAAAGACGCGCAAGCTGTCAGTTGAAGTCGACGTCATCGCCGAGATGATTACGATCAATCCATTTGACTTCTTTCTCGAAGACTATGCGTTTTATTCTCCGTTCGAGTATGCACCGGAACTGCGGAAAGAACTCGCGCCCTATCTGGAACTCATCGAAGACGGGCCGCTGCTGCGCAAATGGCTTGCCGGTGTTGATCGCAAGCGGCGCGAGACCGTTTATTTTCTGGTTGATCTCAATCAGCGGCTGCAAGCGGACATTGGCTACGTCATCCGGCTTGAGCCTGGGGTGCAAACCTGTGAAGAGACGCTGGGTACTGGCAAGGGTTCCTGCCGCGATACCGGTTGGCTGTTGGTGCAGATTCTGCGCCATCTTGGACTGGCAGCGCGGTTTGTCTCCGGCTATCTGGTGCAGTTGACCGCAGATGTGAAAGCGCTCGATGGTCCTTCCGGTCCTGAGAAAGATTTCACTGATTTACACGCCTGGGCTGAAGTGTACGTACCCGGTGCCGGCTGGATCGGGCTTGATCCGACTTCTGGCCTGTTTGCCAGCGAAGGACATATCCCGCTGGCCTGCTCACCCGCGCCGCGCAGTGCCGCGCCAATCGATGGCGCGACCGATGAATGCGAAGTGGAGTTTTATTTCCACAATGAAATTAGCCGCATCCATGAAGACCCGCGCGTCACCAAACCCTACACCGCTGAACAGTGGACGGCAATTGAGGCGCTTGGTCATCAGGTGGACGCGGAGCTGGTGAACAACGATGTGCGCCTGACGATGGGCGGCGAGCCGACCTTTGTCTCGATTGACGACATGGACGGCGCGGAATGGAACATCGATGCGCTTGGGCCGACCAAAAAGCCGCTGGCTGAAGAGTTGATGCGGCGGTTGAAAGCGCGGTTTGCGCCCGGCGGTCTGCTGCATATCGGTCAGGGTAAATGGTATCCAGGCGAGCAATTGCCGCGCTGGGCGCTGTCATGTTTTTGGCGCAAAGACGGCGCTCCGGTGTGGCGCGATCCGGCGCTATTCGGTCAGGAAAACCAGCATTATGGTCATGGCGCGGCAGAGGCGGAGCGGTTTATCCGCACACTCGCCGGTCATCTCGACGTTGATTCCGACCACGCCGCGCCAGCGCATGAGGACGTGTGGTATTACCTGTGGCGCGAGGCGCGGCTGCCGGTCAACGTCAATCCGCTGGATAACAAACTGCAAAATCCGAATGAACGCCAGCGCATTGCGCGACTGTTCGACGCGGGTCTAAACCAGACCGCCGGATTCGTGTTGCCGTTGCGCTGGTGGGGATTTGGCGCGCACGGCAGTTGGAAGAGCGGACGCTGGACGCTGCGCGATGGCAATCTGTTTCTGATTCCGGGCGATTCGCCGCTAGGCTTCCGGCTGCCGCTCGATGCGCTGCCCTATGTCCCGGATGCCGAACTGGATCAGGTGCCGGAACGCAATCCGTTTGAACCGGTCGCGCCGCTACGTTCGCCGTTTGATGAGGTGGCGCGGCGTTATAGCCAGCACATTGCGCCTGCGCAGTCGCCACAAACGATCCGCGAACAGGGTATGCAACCGCGTGATCTGGCTGCCCGCTATGGTCGGCTTGCGCCCGCCGATGACACACATCAAGACTTGCGTCAGCAAATTGCGCTACCAGATGATCTGCACCCGGATTTGATCCGCACCGCGCTGTGCATCGAACCACGAAACGGGCGGCTGTATTGTTTCATGCCGCCGTTGACGCATCTGGAACACTGGCTGGATCTGGTGCTGTGCATCGAAGACACAGCGGCAGAACTGAAGTTGCCGATCATCATCGAAGGTTATGAACCACCAAAAGACCCGCGTCTGCACAAACTGGCGGTGACGCCCGACCCCGGCGTGATTGAGGTCAACATTCATCCGGCTGAAAGCTGGGATGCGTTGGTGCGCGATACCCGTATTTTGTATGACGAAGCGCGGCTGGCGCGACTCGGTACCGAGAAGTTCATGCTTGACGGGCGGCACACCGGCACGGGTGGCGGCAATCACGTCACGCTCGGCGGCGCGACGCCGGCAGATAGCCCGCTGCTGCGCAAGCCCGATCTGGTGCAAAGCCTGATTGCGTACTGGCAGCATCATCCCAGTCTGTCTTATCTGTTTTCGGGTCTGTTTATCGGCCCGACCAGTCAGGCGCCACGGGTCGATGAAGCACGCGATGATCGGCTGTATGAACTCGATATTGCGTTTCAGCAGATGCCGACCGGCGCAGTGCCGCAGCCGTGGTTGGTGGATCGCATCCTGCGCAACCTGTTGACCGACGTGACCGGCAATACCCATCGCACCGAGTTTTGTATTGACAAACTCTATTCGCCGGACAGCGCGGCGGGACGGCAAGGTTTGGTTGAATTTCGCGGTTTTGAAATGCCACCACATTATCAGATGAGTCTGGCGCAGATGCTGTTATTGCGCACGCTCGTTGCCCGTTTTTGGAAAGAACCCTACACGCGCAAGCCGATTCGCTGGGGGACTGAATTACACGACCGCTTTTTATTGCCTCATTTTGCGCGGCTGGATTTTGAAGATGTGATTTGCGATCTGCGCCGCGCCGGTTATCCGATTGAAACGGCGTGGTTTGATCCATTTTTCGAGTTCCGCTTTCCGCATTATGGCGATCTCGTCACGGCTGACGGCATTCATTTGGAATTGCGGGCAGCCATTGAGCCGTGGCATGTGCTGGGCGAAGAAGTCACCGCGCAGGGCACCTCGCGTTTCGTCGATAGTTCAGTGGAGCGAATACAGGTCAAGGTCAACGGTCTGGTCGGTGAGCGGCATGTTTTGGTCTGCAACGGGCGGCGGGTGCCACTGCGCCCAACTGGACGCAAGGGGGAATCTGTCGCGGGGATTCGATTCAAGGCATGGAGTCCGCCGTCTGGTTTGCATCCGACCATTCCGGCGCATAATCCATTGATTTTCGAGATTGTCGATCTGTGGAACCGGCGCAGTCTCGGCGGCTGCACCTATCATGTCGTGCATCCGGGCGGACGCAGCGAGTCCAGTTTTCCGGTGAACAGTTACGAAGCGGAAAGTCGGCGCATCGCCCGTTTTCGCGTGATGGGACACACGCCAGGCGAAATTGATCCGCCGCCAGACGTGCCCGCCGGCGAGCATCCGTATACGCTGGATTTGCGGTATCAGCCGGGTTGTTAAACTGAAATGGCGGCAATCATCTTGCCGCCACGGTTGACTGAGCGAGGCGCATGACCAGAATTCAGCCCAGCAGAAACCGGTTGATCATTAGTCTTGCCCGCTCTCCGTACGGTTCGGATTCAGATCAGACCCGATGGCGTTCAGCCAGCACCCGCTCAATGATGCCCGCCGGGTTCAGACCGCAACTGGCAAGCTGTTCGGCATGATCGGCATGATCGATATAGCGATCCGGCAAACCCAGATGCAGACAGCGCGCCAGCACACCGTGTTCAGACAGGAATTCGGCGACCGCGCTACCCGCCCCGCCCGCGACCGCATTTTCTTCGAGCGTGACCAGCAAGCTGTGACCCTGCGCCAGCTCCAGAATCAGCGCCTCGTCGAGCGGTTTAACAAAACGCATGTTGGCGACCGTTGCATCCAGGGTGACAGCCGCCTCCAGCGCCGGTGCCACCATGCTGCCGAAGGCCAGCAATGCGATCTGCTGGCCGCGCCGGATGATCTCGCCGCGTCCGATGGGGAAGACTGGTGCCTCCGGGTCGATGGCCACGCCGGTTCCACCGCCACGCGGATAGCGCACCAGCGCAGGCCCTGGATATTCAAAGGCGGTCTTAAGCATCCGGCGGCATTCATTTTCGTTTGATGGCGCCAGGATGATGAGATTGGGAATCGGGCGGCTGAAGCTCAGGTCAAAACTGCCCGCGTGGGTCGCGCCATCCGGCCCCACCAGTCCACCACGATCCACCGCAAAGGTGACATCCAGATTCTGGAGACAGACATCGTGAATGAGCTGGTCGTAGGCGCGTTGCAAGAAGCTCGAATAAATGGCAACCACCGGCTTAAGACCTTCGCAGGCCATGCCAGCAGCCAGTGTGACAGCATGTTGCTCGGCGATTCCGACATCGAAATAGCGGTCAGGATAGTGTTTGGAGAAAGCCGTCAGTCCAGAGCCTTCGCACATCGCCGGGGTGATGCCGACGAGGCGCGAATCTGCGGCGGCGGCATCGCACAGCCACTGACCGAAGATCTGGGTATAGCTCGGACCTGCGGCTTTGCTCTTGAGCAGTTCGCCGGTGCGACAGTTGAAGGGCGTGACACCGTGATAGGTCGTCGGCTGGCCTTCGGCAGGCTCATAGCCATGTCCCTTGTGGGTAACGACATGCAGCAGACGCTGCCCCGGCATGTCTTTGATATTGCGCAGGGTCTTGATCACCGAATCGAGATCATGGCCGTCGATGGGGCCGATATAGTTAAAACCCAGCTCCTCGAACAGCGTGCTGGGCATCAGCATCCCTTTCATGTGTTCTTCCCAGCGACCAACCAGATGACGCAGATGCGGCAGACCCGCGAGCGCATGCTTACTGCCCTCGCGCACTGAGGTATAGAGCTTGCCGGACAACAGCCGCGCCAGATGGTCGCTGATGGCGCCAACTGGCGGCGAGATCGACATCTCGTTGTCGTTGAGGATAACGATCAGGTCGATGTCCATCGACCCGGCGTGGTTCAGTGCCTCGAAGGCCATGCCCGCGCCGAGCGCCCCATCGCCGATGACGGCAACGACGGTGCGCCGTTCGCCGCGTTGTCTGGCCGCCAGCGCCATGCCGAGCGCGGCGCTGATGGAGGTGCTGGAGTGACCGACGCCGAAGGTGTCGTAGGCGCTCTCGCTGCGTTTCGGGAATCCCGAAGGGCCGCCCTTCTGGCGCAGACAGCTCATCTGTTCGCGGCGTCCGGTGAGGATCTTGTGCGGATACGCCTGATGACCGACATCCCATACCAGGCGGTCACGCGGAGTGTCGAAGACATAATGCAGCCCGATGGTCAGTTCCACCACGCCCAGTCCAGCTGCCAGATGACCGCCGGTTCTGGACACGCAGTCGATCAGAAAACCGCGCAACTCACTGGCAAGTTCGGGAAGCTGGCTCTGGGACAGGGCGCGCAGGTCGGCGGGGCTGTCGATCAGATCGAGGAGCAGGCGTCGCTGCGAGGCACCGGAATCGCTCAAAGTGCGGTGTGGCATGATGGCAATGTCTATTTTTTGACAGACCCGGTAGTTTAGACGAATCAACGCCGGACTGCCCAATGGAATTGTTGCCTGAAACGCTTGGTCTTGGTCAGGCTGCAACAGGCTGTCAGGCCGCCTACTTTGCTGACTCACCGATTCAGTGCTGACGCCGTTCGTAGCATCGGCGCGGCAATCCATGTCGCTTCTGCCATCACGAATGCACGAAAGGCAGAGGCCACCGGCGACAGACGCTTGCCGCAGCGGTAGACCAGGTACCAGTGACGCAGATCGGGAAAGCCCACGACATCCAGCGTCACCAAACGGCGGGTCTCCAGTTCAAGCTCAATGGTATGCAGCGACACCACGCCCAGCCCCAAACCGGAACGCACCGCCTGTTTGAGCGCCTCGTTGCGGGTCATCTGCATTCCATGACGAATCGTCAGGCCACGCTCGCCAAAAAATCGCTCCATCGCCTGACGGGTGCCGGAACCTGGCTCACGCATCACAAAGATCTCTTCAGCGAGTTGCGTCATCGGAATGGCGTGACGCCCTGCCAGCGGATGATCAGGCGGCGCGATCACCACCAGCGGGTTCTCCATGAAGATCTCGGACTCGACTTCAACATCCTGCGGTGGCAGCCCCATCAGCACCAGATCAACGGCATTGGTCTCCAGCAGGTTGACCAGACTTGCCCGGTTGGTGACATCGAGACTCAGGCTGATTCCGGGATAGCGTTGTTGAAAGATCGCCAACAGGCGCGGCGCGAAATAGTTGACGGTGCTGGCCACTGCGATTTGCAGGCGTCCCCGGTTGATGCCTTTCAGTGACTCCATGACCTCTTCCAGCTCATGCAGCGAGCGGTCGATGGATAAACTGTAGTGATTGAGTTCCTGCCCGGCCTCGGTCAGCAGGATGCGTTTGCCCAGACGCTCAAACAACGGCAATCCGATGGTTTCCTCAAGCTGATGGACCTGCATCGACACCGCCGGCTGGGTCAGATGCAGCGCCTCGGCAGCACGGGTGTAGTTCAGGTGCCGGGCGACCGCCGTAAAGACCCGCAGTTGCCGGAGCGAGATATGCATGGGTGCCCGATTAACGCTCTTGCCGCCACCAGCGATTGATGATGTCAGCTACATCCAGATCCTCTGGACTGTCGCGCCAGCTCTGCGACAGTGGCGCGTCATGGCTGGCTGGAGCTGGATTCGGCGGGTGCACCAGGATGCGCGTGGGCAGCAGCGAGGCATCGCCCACCGCCAGCACCTCGCCACGCCGCAGCGCGGCCAGCATGTCGGCCAGATTTTTCGCGCCCTGGGGTAACAGACGACGCACATACTCCTGATCGTCAGCATTCGAGATGCGCAGACAGAGATAGTTACCGCATTGCGAGAGCACTGTTTCGGAGAGTTCAGTCGGGCGCTGGCTGACGACGCACAGTGTGACGCCGTATTTACGCCCTTCCTTGGCAATGCGCTCCATCGCCCGGCGGGTGCCGACATACTGGGTATCGGCGTCACGCGGGATGTACTGATGTGCCTCTTCGCAGACCAGCAGCATCGGGAACTGGTGACGCTGCGGATTCCAGTAATTGAACTCGAAGGCCAACCGTCCGATCTGAGCCGAGACGACCGGGCGCAGATCGACTGGAATGGGGCTGAGGTCGATTACCGTCACCTGACGTTTCGGTTCGCCCAGCCCGACAAAATCACGCAGCAACGTTTCAAGACTGGCCGAGCTGCTGTGCTGCCGTGGATGCAGGAAAAAATCGTAGCGGGCATCGTTATACATCGACTGGAAGCGCACCAGAAAATCATCAAATGCACCATAGAGCGGGCCTTTGACCTTGCCGAATTCCAGCTTCTCCTCATTGGCCTTCTTGAACCGCTGATACAGTTCGTCGATTGAAAAATAGACCGGCGAATCCACCGAGAGGCGTTCCAGACCAAGATGCTGATTGGCCTCGCGGCGCAGGCTATAAACCGTTTCGCGCAGAAAAGCAATCTGCACCGTCGCATTAGCATCTGAACGGTCGATGAACAGATCGACCAGCTCGGCATAGGTCAGCAGCCAATAGGGAATTTCCAGCTCGCGGGCGTCCAGATGACGGGCGGCATTCGACGGAAACACGCCATCATAGGGCGCGTCAGGCGTGGTGCGCCAGCCGTACTCACCATGCAGATCGAGCAGGATGATGTGTGAGCGGGGCATGGTCGTGACCACCCGTTGCAGCAGGCTGGTCAGCGTCCAGGATTTACCTGCGCCGGTCTGGCCGAGAATGGCCAGATGGCGGCCAAATAGCGCGGAGGGGTCGAGACAGGCGGTGAGCGTCGGGCGGGTGGACAAATATCCAAGTTCCAGATGACCGGCTTGATCACGCACCAGCAGCGCGGCCAGACGACGACTGGGAATCAGTTGGACGCTGGCGCCGATCAGCGGAAACCGGCTGACGCCCGGTTCAAGCCGGCCTTCGGCGTTAATCTCGGCCAGCGGCACGAGTTCCAGACGACGCTCGCGGAGCGTTGCCCGCCGTTGTTCTGGCGCACCTGGCTCCTGCACGGCCTGGCGCTCGATGGTCTCTTCCAGGCTGCGCGACACCTCAGCAAGTAGATGGCCGGCGCGATCCCGCACCTCGACGAGATTGCCCAACTGACCCACCGGCAGGGTTTCCTGATCCAGCGTCACGAACGATGGAAAGCCCTCGGCGGCTGGAAACAGCGTGGCGATCAGGCGACCGCCCTGAATGTCAGTGATGCGTCCGATCAGACTGGATGCTGCGGGTGTCGCCATAACAGATCAGGCTCGGTCTGGTGGATCAGGACATGACGCCAGAGCCATCTCCCGGATCGGCATCGAAATAATCAGATTGCAACGCCTCGCTGAAATCAGCCAGACGCACGAGAAACTCATCCAGATATTCGTGCAATCCCTGATCCAGGATGTCCCGCGCCGCGACCCCTGACAGGTGCTCGCGCAGAGCGTACAGGCGCTCTGCCACCGCTCCGTCAGGACGATGGCCAATCCGCTGAAACGCCCGCTCCATGCCTTCAAGGCAGTAACTCAGCGAGCGCGGGTAATTGGGTTCTAGCACCACGAATTCAACCACGTCGATGGGACGGATGCCGTTCTGATACTGACGGCGATAGCTCTCGAAGCCGGACAGCGATTTAAGCAATGCGCCCCATTGGTAGTAGTCCAGCGGCGAGCCCACCAGACTCAGGTCAGGGAGCAGCAGATGATAGCGCACGTCGAGAATCCGGGCGGTCATGTCGGCGCGTTCCTGAAGGCTGCCGAGCATGGTAAAGCCATACGCTGGACTGCGCATCATGGTGCTCTGGCTCAATCCGAAAAATGTGGCCACTTCACGATGCACAAAGGCATAGAACTCGGCGGCTCGCCAGGGCGGCAGGGTCGCGGCCAGATGCCTGTCAGTCGTCAGCCAGAACTGGTTGAGCGTTTCCCACATGGCATTGGAGATGCGGTCACGCACCGCTCGCGCATTCTCGCGTGCAAGCTTCAGGCTATTGTAGAGACAGCCGGGATTGTGGCGATCCTGAGTCAGCAAATGGATCACGCGCTGGACAGTGATCTGACCATCCGGGTAGAAGTCTGCATAGCATTCATCCATGCCCACGATGGCCAGCAGCGGTGTCCACTGCATCGCTTCGGTGATGCCGTCGTCGGCCTCCAGCATGTGAATGACATTAATGTCCAGAATACGCGCCGTGTTATCGACCCGCTCCAGATGACGCGCCATCCAGTACAGTGATTCAGCGATTCGGCTTAACATCATCAGTCCGCCAGCACCCAGGTATCCTTGCTCCCCCCGCCCTGCGAGGAGTTCACCACCAGCGAGCCTCGGGTCATGGCGACGCGGGTCAGACCACCAGGCACCACCTCGATCCCGCTGCCGTAAATGGAGAATGGACGCAGATCCAGATGACGCGATTCCAGCTCGCCTTCCAGATAGCAGAGATGACGCGAAATCTGGATCACTGGTTGCGCAATGTAGTTGCGCGGATTTTCGGTGATCCGGCGGGTGAATTCGGCACGCTGGATGGCGGTTGAGGACGGCCCCATCAGCATCCCGTAGCCACCTGACTCGGCCACGGCCTTGACCACCATCGTTTGCAGATTGTCCAGCACATAGGCGCGATCCTGGGGGTCAGTCATCTGATAGGTCGGGACGCTGTCGAGAATGGGTTCCTCGCCCAGATAATAACGGATGATCTCAGGAACATAGGCATAGACCGCCTTGTCGTCGGCAATCCCGGCACCCGGTGCATTCGCCAGCGCCACATGACCCTTGCGCCAGGCGTTGATGACGCCTGCAACGCCGAGCGCGGAATCCTCCCGGAACACCAGCGGATCGAGAAAGTCATCGTCAACGCGCCGATAGATGACATCTACCTGACACAGACCAAGCGTGGTCTTGAGATAGACTTTGTCATTCCTGCACACCAGATCGCGTCCTTCAGCCAGCTCGACACCCATTTCCTTGGCTAGAAAGGTATGCTCGAAATAGGCCGAGTTGAAGACCCCCGGCGTCAGCACCACGATCACCGCCGCATCCGCGCCACGCGGCGACAGGTGGCGCAGCGCCTGCAACAGCAGCGCCGGGTAATGCTCGACCCGACGCACCCGATAGCGGGCAAAAAATTCGGGCAGGATACGGCGTTCGATGATGCGGTTCTCGATCATGTAGGACACACCGGACGGGGTGCGTAGATTGTCCTCCAGCACCAGATAGCGCCCATCCTCGTCGCGGATCAGATCGACCCCGCTGATATGCGTATAGATGTCGTGTGGTGGGTCGATGTCGATGATTTCGTGCCGGAAATCCTTGCCACGATAGATTAGTTCTGGCGGCACCACGCCATCTTTCAGAATCTGCTGGCCATGGTAGAGATCCTTCAGAAACAGGTTCAGTGCAAGGATACGCTGCTTGATCCCTGATTCGATGTGAGTCCAGTCGCTGGCCGGGATGATGCGCGGCAGAATGTCGAATGGCCAGACCCGCTCGATTCCTTCATCGGTATCGGAATACACCGTGAAGGTCACGCCCTCGCTGTGCAGCGCCAGATGCGCGTCGCGGGTTTTGGCTCGAAGCATCTGCTGCCCGGCAATCTGGATGTGTTCCCACATCGGAAGATAGTGATCGCGGGGTCGGAAATCGTCCCCGTAGAATTCATGAAAGGCGATCGTCGACGCTTCAGAGTGGGCTGGTAAGCGACCTAAGCCAGCGGATTGGAATGGTGTCAGCATGGCAGAAACGTCCTCGATCAAGCCTCTTTTAATCAAGGACAATCAAGAAACACGCCATGTCAGGCGATTTTTTGTCAATTTAGCGCAGTGCGCCTGTCCTGTGGCGGGTCTGGGCAGGATGGCAAGAATGCGCCATCAAACTGTCCCAAAAAGATCATAATAGAATCAAAAACGCACCATGACGGTGCGTTAACGAAGTGATCTCCTCCAAGAATCAGCTCTTGGTCGCAAGAAAGGCGATGAGATCCGCTCGCGCCTTGGCATCATCCAGACCGTCATACTTCATGCTGCCGCCCGGAACGACCTGCTTGGGATGCGTGATATAGGCATCGATCCGTTCTGGCGTCCAAACAATCTTGCTGGATTTCATGGCGTCCGAGTATTTAGCGCCTGGAACCGTTCCTGCGGTACGCCCGATCAGTCCGACGAAGGATGACCCCTTCTTGTTTTTTCCTGCCTTCAGGCTGTGACAATCCGCGCATTCGGCGTTGTAAACATCGGCACCGCTGACCGCATTGCCAGCGGCGATGGCTGGGACAGTCGTCAGCATGGGCAAACAGAACAGGCTCGCACAGGCCAGAGGCTTAAAAAATCTGATCGTGGTAAGGGTTTTCATCATGGGTATCTCGTGTCTTTAGAGTGAAAGCCAGACATAGGTGAAGAGCGTGTTGTTGTCGCCTGCGTCGCGTCCAGAGCCATCATAGTTGGAGCTGGCACCGTTGAACTCGGTATAGAGCGTGTATTGCAAACCGAGACGCAGATTGGCCCAGGGTGATCCCCAGGATGATTCCTTGCCAAAGGGCGTCCAATTCGCATCCAGTATCCATGCGGTTGAATTCGGGCTGCCAGTGCGACTGTCGCTCTGATAAAGCAGGGCATCTTTGTCGCCCCAGGTATTGATCACTCCCAGCGTGATGCCATAGGTCTGATCGTAGGTGTAGGAACCGTTGAGACTGAAGTTTTGCAGAGTCACGTCGCGGCTGGATGCATCGCCCGCGCTAAAGGTGTTGTCGAGGGTCTGCTGCTCATGGATATAGCTGCCAAACAGGGTAAAGATATGCCTGCGCGTCCCCAGAAACTGGTAAGAGGCATCGACACCGATGTCCTGGTAGTTATTCGTCGGTTCGCTGGACAGACGATCCGGTTGCAGCTTGCTATAAAGGCCAAACACGCCGAACGAATAGGCCGATTTGCGGTTGTCCTTCATGTAGCCCAGCCGCCAGTAAGGGCTGATGCCATCGATTTCGCCCGCGTCGCCAGCCAGCCCCAGACTGTGCAGTGAGCTGGTCGAGAGTGAACGGTAGCCGCCAAGCTCCGCATAGACCGAGTCATTCCAGAAACCATAGGCCGAAATACCGAGAACCTGGCCGTCCAGTCCGCCCTCCAGAAGTGTTGACGCGGCGGGGGTTGGTGCCAGATCGGAGCTGGCATACGGGAAGCGCCAGGCTGGAAGGGTATTAAAGGGATCGGTCACGGAGGGATTGTTGTTCAGCGTCACGCCAATGACCGTGTCCTTGCCACCAAGCTGGACGGTACTGGCGAAGCGAACGTCCATCTCGCCCAAGGCAAACACGTTATCCACGCCGGAATAACCCGCCTCGACGAAGGTTCCCAGGTTTTTTGTCAAGCCACCGGCGAGAAAAGCCGTCACTTCCTGAGCGACCAGATTGTTATTCGCGCCAGCGTAAGGGCCGGCATCTTCGCTCTGATCTTTTGCAGTATGGGTATAGGAACCCACGAACATCGCAGAGAGTGGTAAATGCCCGGATTCGCCGTTCGAGTCCGTGTAGCCGCCAATCTTGAATCGGGTTCCATAGGCGGTCAGTTGAGGGCCAAAGCCACCGACATGACAGGCCGTGCATTCCTGACCGGTTTGGCGCGCATAACTTGGCAGCGCCTGAGCCGGTTGGTTCATCGTTGCCGTTAGAGCGATTATCCCGCCTGAGAACAGCAGGAAACGCATACCGCCCCGCTGGCTAGCGGTGGATTGACGTCTGGGGAATTGCATGCCAAGCCTCGTCAGAAATGAAGACTTCTAAAAGCCTTGCGAACGGTTGAATAAACCGACCGGCTGTGCGCCAGGCGGTGTGAGAATCAGTCTTGCGTGAACTGATCGACTGGTTGGGCGGTGTTGTTGGGTGTCCACGGCAACATGGCGCGCAGAACGCCATCCCGGCGCACATAATGATGCCAGATGGCGGCGACGGCATGAGCCGCGACGAGCCCAAGCAATGACCAGGCACTGAGTTCATGCCAATCCGCGAGGGTATCGGCTAAATCAGTATCCGGGGGCACCAGGGGCGGCAGGCTTACTAACCCGAACAGACTGACATCCTGTCCATGTGCGCTGGTCAGCGCCCAGCCCAACAGCGGGGTTGCAATCATCAGGATGTACAGACCCCAGTGACCGACCGCTGACGCTAGATTGAGTGCCCAGGGAAGATCATGCCGAACCAGTTGGCGGCGGTGCCAGAGGCGTGAAACGAGTCGCAGCGACACCAGGACAAGCACCAGAATTCCTAAAGAACGGTGTTGTTCCAACAACAAAAGCTTCAGGTCGCGCGCACCCATTTCCTCGCGGGTCAACACGAAGGCGACAGCGGCGAGGATCAACGCCACGCTGAACCAGTGCAGAAAAATGATGACTAATGGATGACGCCGGGAAAATGTTTCCCTGATTTCTGTGGAAGGACTGTTCATTATTTTGATGTGGTTTGTTGTCTTTAGGATTAAGACGCAGAGTTTACGCTAACTGCTTTGGTGACGGATAGTCGCCATTTCCAGATGTTTATCGGAGGATGGTTAGGAATCGCCTTCGCCATAATAGTTGCCGATATAGTTCTCAAACTTGGTGTACTTGCCGAGAAAGGTCAGGCGCGTGGTGCCAATCGGCCCGTTACGCTGTTTGGCGATGATGATCTCGGCGATGCCTTTGTCGCTGGTGTCCTCGTTGTAGACTTCATCGCGATAGATGAACACGATCAGATCCGCATCCTGTTCGATTGCACCCGACTCCCGCAAATCCGACATCACCGGACGCTTGTTCGGACGGTTTTCGAGACTGCGGTTGAGCTGCGACAGCGCGATCACTGGGACGTTCAATTCCTTGGCCAGCGCCTTGAGCGAACGGGAAATCGCCGAAATCTCGGTCGCACGGTTTTCGTTTGACCCGGACGCCTGCATTAATTGCAGATAGTCCAGAACGATCAATCCCAGATCGTTCTGCTCGCGTTTCAGACGCCGCGCCCGCGCCCGCACCTCGGTGGGCGATAGCGCCGGGGTGTCGTCGATGAACATGGGCGCGCCAGAAAGAATGTTGACGGCTGAGGTCAGACGCGGCCATTCGTCGTCTTCGAGCTTGCCGGAGCGCACCCGATGCTGATCGATCCGGCCTAGCGAGGACATCATGCGCATCGCCAGCGAATCGCCCGGCATCTCCATACTAAAAATCGCCACCGGACGTCCAGACTGGATCGCCACATGTTCAGCCATGTTCATCGCCAGGCTGGTTTTACCCATCGACGGGCGACCCGCGACGATGACCAGATCCGCAGGCTGTAACCCGGATGTCATGTCGTCAAAATCGGTGAATCCTGTGGCCAGACCAGTGATTGACTCACCGCGCTGATACAGCGTATCAATCCGCTCGACGGCGCGGATCAGCAGATCCTTGACGGGCTGGAAACCACCGCCACCACGCGATTCCTGTTCTGCAATCGCAAAGACCCGCCGCTCGGCCTCATCAAGCAGTTCCGCCGCCTCCCGTCCACGGGGATTGTAGGCGCTGTCAGCAATCGCAATCCCGGTTTCGATCATCTGCCGCCGCACCGAAGTCTGCCGCACGATCCTGGCATACCGGGTGATATTCGCGGCGCTGGGCGTTTCGTTGAGGAGGGTTCCGAGATACGGCAGACCGCCGACATCGGCGAGACGCGCACTGCGCTCCAGCGTTTCAGCCAGAGTGACGATGTCAAATGGCTGATCAGTTTGCGCAAGTCTGGAGATGGCGTCGAAGATCAAACGGTGTTCGCGCCGGTAGAGATCATTTTCAGCGACCAGATCGGCTACCCGATCCCAGGCGCTGTTATCAAGCATCAGCGCACCAAGCAGGGATTGCTCGGCATGGATGTTGTGAGGCGGGACACGCAATGTTTCGAGTTCTGGCACAGTCTGTGACATCGCCATGGCGTCATCGAATTCAAACATGATCTCCCCCCCTCGCACGGACGGAGCTATCCGTTCATCATGACCCATTGATGTCAGGCAAACTGTCAGCCCCGACCAGGCCGGGGCGGCATCGGGAGGTTTAAGCGTCGGGGATGATCGCCAGCTTGATCACGGCATCGATATCCGTGTAGAGATGGAGTGTCACGTCATATTCGCCAGCAACACGGAATGCGCCGTGGGGCAGACGGACTTCAGATTTGTCGATCTGGAATCCGGCCTCAAGCGCGGCGGCGGCAATATCGGCAGTGCCGACTGAACCGAACAGACGACCTTCATCGCCGGCCTTGCGGGCAAGCGTCAGCATCACGCCGTCAAGCTGTGACTTGCGAGCTTCAGCGGCGGCCTGGATCTCGGCTGCCGCACGTTCCAATTCAGCGCGGCGTACCTCGAAAGCCTCCAGGTTCTCAGCGGTTGCTGAGACCGCAAAACCACCGGGAACTAGATAATTCCGGCCATAGCCTGAACGCACCTTCACCTTGTCACCAAGAACGCCCAGGTTGGCAATATTTTTCAGCAGAATGACTTCCACGTATAGATTCCTCTTCAAAATGCGTCTACAGATTGCAGCTTGTGGCCTCAACGGCGATCTTTGACACGCTGCCCGACACGGGCGCGGATGTCCAGCCAGATATCGGCCAATCCAGTACAGGCCGCCAGCACGAGCGCCTGCGGCATAAAAAACACGAATAGCAGATACCATCCCAGCATCCAGAGCGCACGTGCGCCCATGATCTGACGCACTCCGTGCACGACGGCGAAGCCCTGTAGCACGAGCGGGATACCCAGTACCAGAAGCATATCGGCAATGATCCCCGAACCCTGATTGATCCCAAACCAGACCATCAGCAGCAGGATCGGAACGCCAGCGATCCGCTGCATGCGAAAAGACCGGAACTCATCACCAAATCCGCCCGGATTGTATAAGATGGCCTGCCACCAGCGTGCAATGAACAGGCTCATCAGAAGCTGAAAGAGCAGCGCGGCGACAAAGCTCCCGGTCATCCACTGCGCCATGGCATGAAAAATCAGTTGGCTGGTTTCAGCCTGAACGACGCCATCGGTGATCAGTGTCTGGCGCATCGGTTCCAGCAGTGCCAGCCAGTATGTCACTGGATCAGCGACCTGTGCATGAAACACCCAGATCAGAACGATCCCCAACATCGCGGCAAACTGCACGGTCAGGGTCATGGATCGTGAAAATCGCAGCAGGCTTGCCAGCATCCAGACCGGCAGCCACAGCACGGACAGAATTCCGACCGCCAACCAAGGCGAACCCAGCACCAGCATGGCAAAGAAACCAGCGCCCAGGGTTGCCGCCAGCATGACTGCTAAACCTTGACGGTAGCCGCCACGTAACGTCATCAACCCGATGGACGCCGCGCTGATCAATCCGAACAGCGGTATCAGCAAAGCTAACAGCGCGGTGACTGCGGCAACCAGCGCCGCCTGCGAGTAACCTCGCATGATGAACTGAGCCAGCCACTTCATCGCCGTGATTCCGATTCGATGCAGGATCGCTAGAAACAGATAGCACGAAACAGAATGCATCTGCACGAGAACCAATAAGACAAAGCGCCAGAAACTAAATCTCGCCGGTTCCCTCCGGCCAGTTGTCTGAACATCAGAACGAATCAGTGACCGTCGGTATAGGGAAGCAGCGCCAGAAAGCGTGCGCGCTTCACAGCCTGCGCAAGCTGGCGCTGGTACTTAGCAGAGGTGCCGGTAATGCGGCTCGGTACGATCTTGCCCGATTCACTGACATAGGCTTTAAGCAGGTTGAGATCCTTGTAGTCGATCTCGGCAATGCCCTCGGCGGAGAAACGGCAATAGCGTTTACGGCGAAAAAAGCGTGACATGGGTGATGCTCCGTGGAAAAGCTTAAGCGTTGTTTCTGAAGGATCTGGAGTTAGTCGTCATGACCGGCATCGTCACGACGGAAATCCTCGCCCGGTATTTCAGGACGCTCACGCTCTTCGCTGCCTTTGGCAAGCGGAGAAGGTTCTGTCACGGCGGCATTGCGATGGATAATCAGGTTGCGCAGAACGGCGTCATTAAACCGGAAGGCGTTCTCCAGTTCGTTAATGGCTTCCTGGCCACACTCGACGTTCATCAGCACATAATGTGCTTTGTGTACTTTATTGATAGGATAGGCGAGCGGGCGCCGACCCCAGTCTTCCAGACGATGGACGATCCCGCCATGTTTTTCCAGGTTTCCCTGGTAGCGTTCGATCATGCTGGGTACTTGTTCGCTCTGGCTTGGATGCACCAGAAAAATGACTTCGTAATGTCGCATTGCTGCCCCTTTCGGATTGACAGCCTTCCGTAATAACGGTAAGGCAAGGAGTCCCCCGACACGCCGGGGAATCAATCATGATACTTGAAATCATGGTTTTTTAAACCCCTCTGCGCTGAATTCTTCACCTCAACCCGCTTGATCAAAAGACCGCCCTGGATCACACTGATGCCATAACGACATATTAGAAAGGGAGACAATGAATGAGCATTGAGCACGATTTCGCTTTGCTTCGCCGATCCAGTCTAACGTCCAGTCTCACCGATGAACAGGTTGAAGCACTGGCCGGCATCGCCTGCTGCCGTCGGCTCTCCGATCAGGAAACCCTGATTAAGGAGGGCGAGGTGGACAACAGTCTGCATGTCATCACCGAGGGTGCGCTGGCCGTCACGCGCGATGTCGGCAAGGGTGAGTACACGACCATCCACGTCCTGCATACTGGTGATCTGGCTGGCGAAATGGGATTCATCAGTGGCCGACCACATACCGCCACGCTGCGCTCGCTCGGCCGTACCCAGGTCTGTAGCTTTGAGCGCGAGAACTTTGAGTCACTACTGACGGAGCATCCCTGGCTGGTCTACCGTGTCATGCAAACGATCGTGCAGGTTAGCCAGGACATTCTAAGACGCATGAACGCACAACATGTCGAACTCACTAAATATGTGAGCAGCTCCCATGCGCTCTATTGAACGCCGCTCAGCCTGAGCATGGCGCAGTGCCTTTCGGTATATAATGTTTGCGACCATGTGATCTTGAAAGATGGGGCGGTGGGTCGCCTGCCCCGTGCATGTTTTTTTGAAAATCCGCATCCCGTTTCCAACACATCAGGAGTTAAAGCTATGACACTACCCAAGAACGTCGGCACCATGGATCGCAACATTCGTCTGGCTGTCGCTGGCGTACTCATTCTGTTAGGACTCATAACTGGCAGGATCATCCTTGATATTCTGGGTCTGATCGTTCTCGCCACCGGATGGCTGGGATTCTGCCCCGCTTATGTCCCGCTCAAGATCAACACCATGAAAGACGCCGAAAACTAAAATACGCTGCGGAACACGCCTCTTTTCGCGGTTCCGCGCACCTAACGTGCCAATGAATCGCCAGGATGCACAGGCGCGAGCCTGATCTCGGCATCCTGTCTCCAACCACCACAGCGATGCACCTGAAGGCCAAGGCAGCCGACTGAAAATGTCTACGCGCCCTGGCGATTTGTCTCAGAAGTTCCCGAAAAACCCTGCAAAAGCGTCTCATAACGCGCTTTGAATGCCGCTTGACGCTGCAATGCCGCCTCTGGTTCGGTCATGGCCAACGGCGAATCGCGCCAGATGCCAGCGGCATGATCAAAAGTGGAAAAGCGGTAGCCGCGACCGACCTTGAAGACGTCAGTCACATCCCGCCCCGCCTGCCCCAGCGCATCCAGCTTGCTTAACCCCTGACGTACCTGATTAACCGGTGTAAGCGGTTGCTCTGAAAACTGAAACGCATGATTTTGCATCTCGCCCTGAACATCCAGCATTACGGATGCCACCCCCGGTAGACGTGACAGAATGTAACCTGCCATCATCATGGCCAGTTTTTGATTGCTGGACTCCAATGCCGTCAGCAGTTTATCGGCAACGATCTGGCATCGCTGCTGTTGATCCGGTGTCGCAATCCAGTCGCGGCTCATCTGCCAGCCACGACGCATGTCTACATCCATCTGATCGAAAAATGCCTGCGCCTGATTCAGGAGTGAATCCGGCACATGGATCTCATGGGTCTGATCGTCGATGACAGCCTTCAGGATCATTTTGCGCCTCGTCATGATTTGCTGGCCGGGTTTGATGAATCGCAAGACCCGGATATGGTCGCCATGAGCTCCATGTTACACTCAGCCGCCATTTCATCCTCCCCCTTTAACCAACACCTTCGGCAAGGACATGACCAGGCAGAAGACCTATCTCGTGATCTCGGCGCTCGGCGAAGACCATCCCGGCATCGTCAATCAGATTTCCAGAGCCGTGCTGGAACATGGCTGCAACATCGAGGACAGCCGCATGACCGTCCTCGGTGGCGAGTTTGCCGCGATGCTGCTCGTCGAAGGCAAGTGGAACACACTGGCCAAGATTGAAAACACGCTTCCCGAACTGGAACGCCAGCTCGGCATGACCATCATCTCCAAACGCACCGGCGAGCGTGCGACCAACCGCAATCTGCTTCCTTACGCGGTGGATGTGGTGTCCATGGATCATCCGGGAATCATTAACAATTTGGCTGGCTTCTTTGCAGATCGCAAGATCAACATCGAGGACATGGCGACCAGCACCTATGCTGCCGCCCATACCGGAACTCCCATGTTTTCGGTGCATATCACTGTCGGGATTCCGGCAGACATCCATATCGCCGGACTGCGTGAAGAGTTCATGGACTATTGCGACGGACTCAACCTGGATGCCGTGCTCGAACCACTCAAGGGCTGAAAACCAGAATGGGTGACATCGGACTATTCCGCTACGCAACGGCCAATCCCGTCACGATTCCCGGCAAGCCGTGCGTTAAACTCTCCGATTACCGTGGCCAGCATCGCAGCACTGTTCTAATCGATGCCGTCGGCGCCATGAATGGCGGCAGTGAACAAGGGGCACATCACGCTGATGCGCGGCGAATATGAATCCAGCCAGTGCAATGACTTACCAACAGCATCGAGACGCTTATCATGCCCAGCGCACCTAGCAAATCGCTCGAAACCTTTCCCAATCCGCAGCCTGAGCGCGACTATACCGTGCGTATCCGGGTGCCTGAGTTCACCTGTCTGTGCCCCAAAACCGGACAGCCTGATTTTGCGGAATTAACCCTGGAGTATGTCCCCAACAGGCTCTGCGTCGAGCTAAAAGCACTCAAACTCTATGTCTGGTCTTATCGGGATGAAGGCGGTTTTCACGAGGCCGTGACAAACCGGATACTGAGCGATCTGGTCGAGGCGACTGCGCCGCGTTTCATGCGTCTGAGCGCCGACTTCAACGTGCGCGGCGGCATCTATACCACGGTGGTCGTCGAACATCGTCACCCCGACTGGCAGCTCCCGGTTGCGGTTCAGCTTCCATGACGGCGCTCGATTCGACCATCGAGCCGAGGAGCCAGCGTCTGTTCGTGACGCAAGGCATCGATCAGCATGTCCGAGACGAGACGTCCGGTCAGCACCTGATCTGTCATTCCCGCAAACTCGACATAGCCATCACCACCGGCAGCCAGAAAATCCGGCATGACCACCTGATAGAGGTGTTGTGGGTCGATGGAGCCAGTCGTCAGACTGGCGGATGACAGACGCCTGTCGGCAATGCTGTAACGGATGCCCGACACTTGCAGAAACCCACCTGGATTCTCGTCGGGATCCAGCGCGGCGCTGCGTTGTAGCGCAGCGATGATGGCCGCGCCACTGAGCTGCCCCACGACCAGCACATTGTGAAACGGGAACGCCTGAGAGACTTGCCTGAGCGTGACCGTCCCGCGCGGAATGGTTGCCCGAAAACTGCCAGCATTGAAAAAAGCCACGTCAGATTGGGTCAGTTGGCGCGCCAGATCCGCAACCAGATTGCCAAATACTGCCTCAGTGCGCCGAATCTCTTCGCGCCGTGCGCTCAATTCGACAGCGGCAACGCCAATTTCATCCATCAAACCCGCTTCTGCTTCCGCAAGGATGTGTGCAACTTCCGCCGCGATGTCGGGATCTTCCGGGACACTGGCATCCATGGGCAGCAGACGGTACGCCGTTGGTTCCAGATGGCCATTCCGACAATCCAGATCCATGCGACCGAGCCACTGCCCCCGTTCACCCGCCTGGACAATCGCCACATCACCCGCCATCACCGGCTGTTCGAGTGCATGATGGCTATGACCTCCCACGATGAGATCAATGCCGGGAACGGCCTGTGCCAAACGCTGATCATCGGCCAGTCCAAGATGCGACAGGACAATCACCAGATCAGCATGTTTCTGTAATTCAGGCAGCCGCCGTCGGGCGACGCTGACCGGATCTTCAACGCTGAGACCAATCGCATGACGCGGATGGATAGCCGTCGTCAGTTCCGGCGTGGTCAGTCCCAGCACAGCAATCTCTGATCCATCCGATGTCGTCATGACAAGCGTCGACTGCACCGGCAAGGGTACCGGGTGAGATTGGACATTGGCTGAAAGAAAGGGAAATTTAGCCTGTTCGGCCAGGCGACGAAAAACCTCCTGGCCATCATCGAGTTCATGGTTGCCCATGACGGCGGCATCCACCCCTAAGCGATTGAACAGTGCAATATCAGGGAGCCCCAGGAACAGACTGGAGGTGATCGTTCCTTGCAGGACATCGCCTGCAAACAGGAGCATGACCGGATGCTCAGGTTGTTCTGCGCGCACCTGCCTCACCACCGTTGCCAGACGTGCGATACCGCCAGCAGGCATTTCAGGCGTGGAGACAGATTCGAGTTGACCGTGAAAATCGTTGAAATGCAGCAGGGTAAGCGTGTCACCAGGCTGACAGTCGGCGTTGGCTGAATCACCAGCAAACAGTATCAGTACCAGGTGGAACAGGGTCGAGCGGCCATGTCGCATCAACATCAGGCAAATCCCGTGATGCCTGGATGGCATGACGATGGCAGCGCGACCCACCATTCCAAAATGTCGTGCTACCGGTTTGGCGCCAGATGGATCATCCAGCCTGGCTGAGGACGAACGATAGGCGCTGCAACCTGTGGTGCCTTCGTTTCAACTGGCGCGGCAGCTTCAGCAGCAACTGGTGCGGCAGCTTCAACGGCGACCGGCGCGACAACTTCAGCAGCAACTGGCGCGGCAGCTTCAACGGCGACCGGCGCAACGGACTCAGCAGCAACTGGCGCGGCAGCTTCAGCAGCAACCGGCGCGGCAGCTTCAGCAGCGACCGGCGCAGCCGCTTCAACGGCGACCGGCGCAGCCGCTTCAGCAGCAACTGGTGCGGCAGCTGGTGCGGCAGCTTCAGCAGCAACTGGTGCGGCAGCTTCAGCAGCGACCGGCGCAACGGCCTCAGCAGCAACCGGTGCGGCAGCTTCAACGGCGACTGGCGCGGCAGCTTCAGCAGCGACCGGTGCGGCAGCTTCAACGGCGACTGGCGCGGCAGCTTCAACGGCGACTGGCGCGGCAGCTTCAGCAGCGACCGGCGCAACGACCTCAGCAGCAACCGGTGCGGCAGCTTCAACGGCGACTGGCGCGGCAGCTTCAGCAGCGACCGGTGCAACGGCCTCAGCAGCAACTGGCGCAACAGGTGCTTCAGTCGTCACTGACACGGCAGATGATTCATGTTTCGACGCTTTGGCAGGATGCCCTGCTGGAAGTGGCGCGAAATGAATCAGCCCGGGTTGTTGTAGATGCATTGGCTTTGCATTCGGCATTTTTGCTGGCGTTTCAGCCACAGGAGCGGGTGCGCTCACGATCTCTGTCTGGGTTGCCTGGGCGGTTGCTGCCGGTGCCTGGGTGGGTGCAGATGCGGGTTTGGCCATATCAGCCGGAGCAGGTGCACTTTCTGGAGCCGGAGTAGTGGGCGCGGGTGGTGCAGGCGGCTTGACCAATGCCACAGATCCAACCCGCGCGAGATTCACGGCAATCTGTGCCGTGCTCAATGGAGCTTGGTGATCAGCCAGTTTATTGGTGGACACGGCATAAAATGTCCCCACGACAACGAGCAGACCGACACCACCAACGACGATCTTGCTGCTATCCATATTCCCCAACATGGCTCGCGCTTGCGCGAGTCCGGGCACGACTTCACTCATCGGATTAATCCTCTTGTTCAACGGTTGTTCTCAATTTGGGATGACTGTTTAAGCACAGCTAGGCTGCCTGAAGGAGCGCATTGGTTCAAGCGAGAATTTGGTCGAATTGGCGTCAGACAGTGCGTTGCTGACTCATTTCGGGAGATTTCCTGAAGCAGGAGATCCGGCTTCAGTGAATGGGTTATTAAATCATCAGGATTGAGGTAGTCCGAGGACGGCTGCTTATTGAGTGCGTTATATTACTCCGTTATCAAAAGGTCTTCGCACTCAATTAGATCGCAGCCTTGACCCATGACACGTCGACTTTGCCTGGCGCATCACGCGCCCAGCCAAGCGTCCCTCAGTATCTAAAATCAAAGACCGGAGAACTACACGATGACTGATTATGTCCGCTGGCTGAGCGACTTGGGGATGGACGATGTGCCTGTCGTGGGGGGCAAAAACGCCTCGCTCGGCGAGATGATCCAGAATCTCACCCATCTTGGCGTTCAGGTGCCGGGCGGTTTTGCGACGACCGCCGATGCCTATCGTGAATTCCTTGCCCACGAGGGTCTGGACGAACGCATTCAGACGGTTCTCGATGATCTCGACGTGGACGATGTCGCCGCGCTGGCCGAAGCCGGACCGCGCATTCGCGGCTGGGTATTGGAGCAGCCCTTCCCCGCCGCGCTGGAAGTCGCGATTGATGACGCCTATGCCAGCCTGACTGCTGACGCCGGAACCGATGTCTCTTGGGCGGTGCGTTCTTCGGCGACGGCGGAAGATTTGCCTGATGCCTCATTCGCCGGGCAGCAGGAAACCTTCCTCAACGTCCACGGCATCGACCACATCAAGCACCGGATCAAGGAAGTCTTTGCCTCGCTCTTCAATGACCGCGCCATTTCATATCGCGTCCATCAGGGTTTTGAACACCGCAACGTCGCGCTCTCGGCGGGCATTCAGCGCATGGTGCGCAGCGATCTTGCCGCCTCTGGCGTGATGTTCACGCTCGATACTGAATCCGGCTTCCGCGATGCCGTGTTCATCACCGCCAGCTACGGCTTGGGCGAAATGGTGGTGCAGGGCGCGGTCAATCCTGACGAATTCTATGTTCACAAGCCGACGCTGGCCGCTGGTCGCCCTGCGATTCTGCGCCGCACCGTCGGCGACAAAGCGATTCGCATGGTCTACAGCGAGGAAGGTTCAGCCAGCCCGGTGCGCACTGAACCGGTGCCGGAAACGGATCGCCCGCTGTTCAGCATCAGCGATGACGAGGTGCTTGAACTCGCCAAGCAGGCGATGCAGATCGAACAGCACTACGGTCGCCCGATGGACATCGAATGGGCCAAGGACGGGATTGATGGCAAGCTCTACGTGGTGCAAGCGCGTCCTGAAACCGTTCAGAGCCGCTCTGGCAATGTCATCGAGCGTTATGTTCTGCGCGAAAAAGCGGCCGTCTTGACCACTGGGCGCAGCATCGGCAGCCGCATCGGCGCGGGCACGGCGCGGGTCGTTGCCAGCATCGCCGACATGAACCGCGTTCAGCCCGGCGACGTGCTGATCACCGACATGACCGACCCCGACTGGGAGCCGATCATGAAGCGCGCGGCGGCGATTGTCACCAATCGCGGCGGACGCACCTGTTTTTCCGGTGACACCCGGCTCCTGACCAACAAGGGCTTCATGTCCTTCGCCGAGGTCAATGAGCAGGGCCACGAGGGTTTGAGCGTCCCGGCGCTGCACCGCGACACGCTCAAAGTCGAGTGGAAGTCGGTCGAAGCGGTGATGAAAAAGCAGGCCAAGACCATCCGCGTTGAGGTTTCGCAGACTGGGCGGATGGCGGGCAACACGCTGACACTCACGCCCGATCACAAGATGCTCAATCTGCGTGATGCGGCGCTGATCGATACCGACATGCAGCAGATGCTGGCTGATGGCGACGCCGTGCTGCTGGCGCAACATCTGCCGCAACTGTCCAGTTCGACTGGCAAAGAGCGGTCGCTGGCCTATCTGCTCGGTGGGTTGATGAGTGATGGTCACATCCATCTCACCCGCACTCACGGCGAAGTCACCTTTATTCAGAAGCCGACTGAATTAAAACAGCAATTCATTGAGCGCATGAATGCGGCGCTGGTGGAAAACTACGGCAAGGCGTTCAGTGTTTCGACCAAACAGGTCTCACAGGGCTTTATCCGGGGCGCGCAGGTTGTCGGTTCAGCCAACGCCTACCGCTGCTATTCCAAGGCGATTGCCGAAGATCTTCTGAGCGAGCAGGACAGCATCGTCACCACGCTGCTGAAAAGCGACGCTGAACTGGCCGCGCATTTTCTCGCTGGACTGATCGATGGCGACGGCAGTTTTTACAAGGGTCGGGTGAATCTTTACGTCTCTGACGAGGAAACGCTGCAAGCCGTCATCGTGGCCTGTCTGCGTCTTGGCACGGTGCCGCAGGTGACGCGCAATCGGCATATCCACAACGTCCAGATCGTCGAACAGCTTAACCGCATCGGCCAGTACACCCAGCGCGTCGCCTGTCGTGACGAGCGTCAGGTCGGCAGCCGCTTCTTTAATGCCCGCCAGTTGTTTAAGCCTGAGGTCAATTCCGACATCAACAACCGGGTCAGAAAAGGCTATCTCGTTGCCGAACGCACCCTTGCCGAGCTGCTGCCACAACTGGATTTCCAACAGACCGCCCGGCTGCAAACACTGCTCGCATCCGATGTCCGGCAATCACGGGCGCGGCTGATCGAAGAATGCGCCGAGGAAGCGGTTTACAACATCACGGTCGCCGATCATCACAATTACATCGTCTTCACGGATCGCTATTCGCCGGTGCTAGTCAACAACTGTCACGCCGCAATTATCGCCCGCGAACTGGGCGTTCCAGCGGTGGTCGGCTGCAACAATGCGACCGACGTGGTGAAAGAAGGCCAACAGGTGACGGTGAGCTGTGCTGAGGGCGACACCGGTTACATCTACGATGGCAAGCTCGCATTCGATTACAAGACCATCGAACTGACAGCCATGCCGGAGATTCCGGTCAAGATCATGATGAACGTCGGCAACCCGGATCGCGCCTTTGCGTTTTCGGCGACGCCCAACGCCGGCATTGGGCTGGCGCGGCTTGAGTTCATCATCAACAACATGATCGGCATCCATCCCAAGGCGCTGCTTGAATTTGATCAACTGCCTGCCGATCTGAAGGCGCAGATCACCCCGCGCATCGCGGCTTACGCCAGTCCACGCGAGTTCTATATCGCCAAGCTGGCTGAGGGTATTTCGACGCTGGCCGCTGCGTTTGCGCCGAGTACGGTGATCGTGCGGATGTCGGACTTCAAGTCCAACGAATACGCCAATCTGATCGGCGGCAAGCGCTACGAACCGGAGGAAGAAAATCCGATGATCGGCTTCCGGGGCGCCGGTCGTTATGTCTCGGAGAGCTTCAAGGACTGCTTTGAGCTGGAATGCGAGGCACTGAAGCGGGTGCGCAACGACATGGGTCTGACCAATGTCGAGATCATGATTCCGTTCGTGCGCACCCTCAAACAGGCCAAAGCAGTCGTCGAATCGCTGGCGGCGCAGGGTCTGGAGCGCGGCAAGGACGGGCTGCGTCTGATCATGATGTGCGAACTGCCGTCAAACGCGGTGCTGGCCGATGAATTCCTTGAGTATTTCGACGGCTTCTCGATTGGTTCAAACGACATGACCCAGCTCACGCTTGGGCTTGACCGCGATTCAAGTCTGGTCGCCGAGAGCTTCGACGAGCGCGATCCGGCGGTGAAAAAGATGCTCTCGATGGCGATCAAAGCCTGCCGCGCCAAAGGGAAGTATGTCGGCATCTGTGGACAGGGGCCATCCGATCACAAGGATCTGGCCGACTGGCTGCTGAAAGAAGGCATCAGCAGCATCTCGCTCAATCCAGATACCGTCATCGATACCTGGATCTATCTGGCTGAACAGGCCAAGACGCTCTAACTCGTATCGCACGCGGTCGATTGCAGAGAGCCTTGCTCTTTGTGATCGACTGTCTTCAGTGAAGCGCACGACGTGTTAGCGACCGTGATTTCAGCGCGGCTCGCTGGTTTCAGATCTGAGTTGGGCGCGAATCAGACCACGCACTGAATTGCCGATGACGATCTGATCGGCCTCCCGCAGATCGTCCAGGCTCAACGGCGCGTCCAGTCTTTAACAGTGATTCGCGCAAGATCCCAGGCAACAGTCCGCAACGGATCGGCGGCGTTAACAGCCTGTCCTGCCGTTCAACAAACACATTGCTGATGGTGCCCTCGGTGATGTCACCGTCCTGGTTTACAAAGAGCATTTCAAAACAACCCTCGCTCAATGCCTGCGCCCGCGCCTGATCGTACAGATCGCGGTGCGTGGTCTTGTGCAGAAAAAACCGATCCTGGCTATTAATGCGTTGCGGATAGATGGCGACGATGGCGATATTGGGATTTGGCTCTAACGGCGTCACGTCAACGGAAAACTGCCCGTTATGATCCAACATCACCCGTACGCGGGACAACACCCGACAGTCCGACGCCAGATCCATCAACTGGGACTTCAGTGCATCCAGATCTAATTAAAGTGGACCCCGAAAACCGGACAGTCATTTAAGCTGTCAAGCCGGCACGAAAGGGTTGATCAAAATGGGTGAAGCAAAGCGCAAGACCTACGCGGCGGCGTTCAAGGCCAAGATCGGGTTGGAAGCCATCCGTGGGG
>CAIUAY010000134.1 GCA_903897335.1 uncultured Chromatium sp.
ACGCTTCGTTCATCGCTTCACCCCTCGGTTGTTCGTCACTTCCAAGGGTAAAAGAAGGGCGGAGCGTTTGCCGCCACCTTCAGCAACGCTGATGACCTACTCGGTTACAGGGTTTTGGCCGGAACGATGATCAAGGCCTCTTTGGGAAAGCCTTTGACTGTGATGGTCTTGCCTGTCGCCAACTCCTCCGGGCTCCAGCTCAAGGCGTCGATCCGCCGGTAGGGCGAAGCGGCGACGCGATCGTCGACCTGGCGATTGGATTTCAATGGACAGTCGTAGACTTTGTCGAGGGACTCGACGAACAGCATCAGATCTTTGGTAGCAGACCAACGATCCATCAGGACGGCTTGAAAGGGCAGGTGCTTCTGGTGAACCACGTTGGAGAGCATCTCATGGACATGGTCCAGTTTGCTCTTGCCATCTCCGTCGGGGTCGTCGAGGCGGAAGTCGATGAGCCAGAACGCATCCGTCTCGGGATTGACATCGACGCAGGTCACCACGCCGATGCCCTTGATCACCGCCTTTTCGTTGCCGCTCCACTGCCGGCGCACGAGGTCGATCCGGTGTGAAGAGTCCTTGTCCAGCACGGTATCATCGAACAGGAGGTCGCCGCGCGCCGTCACGACCACCTCTGCGGCCACGGCCTCCCACAGCGCGCGGGGCGTGACACGATCGTTGCGCAGGTGGCGGTTAATGGCGTCATGGCTGAACGCCTCGCAATGGTCGGCAAAATTCGTCAGCGTGTCGTTGATCTGGCTGACCAGTAGAGTGTCAGAGTCAGGCGTGAAGCGTGTCCGAATGTTGCGTCAACGGGATCGCAGTCGGCTGGATGGCATCAACCAACGCCACGGCATTCGTGGTTGCGCGACCGAGTTCAAGCTGATCGTTCAGGCAGAAAGATTCCCAGAGCGGCAAAAGCCGCCAGCATTCCGCGCTGGTCATCCGATGCCGCGGATTCACGCAACGCATCCAGCACCTGTTCAAGCGCGGCTGAACTCAGCGCAATCTCGCATCGTGCCACGCGGATCTTGGGATGGCGGGTCGTCACCAGTGACTCGGAGGCATAAAACAGCTCTTCAAAGAGCTTTTCACCGGGACGCAGACCGATATAGTCGATGACAATGCCTAGCTCACGCCCGGAAAGCCGGATCATCTGTTCGGCCAGATAGCGGATTTTGATGGGTTCACCCATGTCGAGGACGAAGATCTCGCCACCGCTGCCGATCACGGCACCCTGCATGATGAGCTGGCAGGCTTCGGGGATAGTCATGAAGAAGCGCTCAATCTCAGGATGCGTGACCGTCACCGGCCCGCCGCGCTCAATCTGGTGCTGGAACAGTGGGACGACACTGCCCGCCGAGCCCAGCACGTTGCCGAAGCGCACGGTCATGAAGCGGCAGCCAGCATGATCAGCACGCTGTCCATCGAGTGACTGACAGATGACCTCGGCCACCCGTTTGGTCGCGCCCATGACATTTGCCGGATTGACTGCCTTGTCGGTTGAAATCAGCACGAAACGCTCGCAGCCACTGGCGGCAGCGGCTTCGGCAACGATGCGGGTGCCGATGACGTTATTGCGCACGGCGGCGCGGATCTGGTCTTCGAGCAGCGGGACGTGTTTATAGGCCGCCGCATGGAAGACGATGCCAGGTCGCTCGCGGCGAAAGAGTGCCGCGATGGCATCCGTGTCGGTCACATCCAGCAGATAGCGCGAAAACTGGAGTTCAGGATAAGACTCACCCAGTTCCATCTCGATGCGATAAAGATTGAACTCGCCATGATCGAGCAGGATCAGTCTGGCCGGTCGGGTGGCGGCAAGTTGGCGCACCAGTTCGGAACCAATCGAGCCACCCGCACCGGTAATTAGGATGATGCGCCCGGCGAGTCCGGCATGAATATGATCCCAGTCGAGCTGGACAGGTTCACGACCTAGCAGATCCTCAATCGAGACCGGGCGCAATTGACCAAGATGGATCTGGCCGGTCACCAGGCGGCGCAGTTCGGGAATGGTGCGAAACGGCAGGCCGGTCTGTTCGCAGATCTCGACCAGACGCCGCATCTCGCTGGCGGTGGCGCTGGGAATGGCGAGCAGCAACAGCTCGATTCCAAGACGCCCGACGATTTCGGGGATAGCTGCCGTCGTTCCAAGTACGGGAATCCCATGGACTTCCGAACCCTGACGGCGCAGTTTGTCATCGACGAAACCTAACGGATCATAGGCGCGACGCGGATCGCGCAGCATGTCGCGCACTAGCATCTCACCCGCGTGTCCGGCACCCACGATCAGCACTCGCTGGCCGGACGCCAGCTTGAGACGGTGATCTTTGAGCCAGCGATAGATCAGGCGCGGGCCGGCCAGCAGCAGCAGTTGCAGACCCAGATAGAGTACTGGCACCGAACGCGGGATATGCGCCGAACGGTTGACGATGAACATCATCACGACGATCACCGCCGTGCCGGTTAAAACAGCCTTGCTGATGCGGATCAGATCCGGCAGCGAGGCAAAGCGCCAGACACCGCGATAGAGACCGAACAGCCAATAAATACTGCCCTGGATCAGGATGATCCAGGGCAATGATTGCAATGCGCCAGTGACGAACTCAGGGGGGATCTGATCCAGATTAAAGCGCAGCCAATAGGCCGCCAGCCAACTGACCGGAATCATCAGCAGATCATGAACAAAAGCGGCAGTGCGCGAACGCAGCCGGTCGATCATTGGGTTCATGGCTGATGCGGTTCCGCGCCCGCAGTCCGCTCGATCAGTGCGACGCGCAGATGGATCAGAAAATAGATGACTAACCAGGCGGCAAGCACGAACCACTGCTCGTCAACAGCCAGTCGTGGCGCGGCGACCGCGCAGGCCGCCGCCGCCGCCATCAGCAGCCAGGCACGCAACAGTGTCCGGCGATGTCCCCAGCCTGATAGCACCAGACGCTGATAATGATGCGTGCGATGCGCCTCCCAGACGCGCTCGCGGCGGATCAGGCGAGTCAGCAGCGTCCAGGTGGCATCGACGATAAACGGCGAGAAAGCGAGCCAGGCCGCCCACAGTGGAAAGAGCTGGAGTTCGACGCCCCATAGCGAGAGTCCGGCAGCCAGCAGACCGAGGCTGGACGAACCGGCGTCACCCAGAAAGATGCGGGCTGGCGGAAAATTACCGCTGAGAAAACCGAGAGACGCGGCCGCGATAGACGTCGCAATGAGACTGAACAGTGGTTCGCCACCTGTCCAGCCCAGGATGGCCAGCGCCGCAAAGCCAATGACAGCCATGCCACCTGCCAGTCCATCCATACCATCCATGAAGTTGTAAAGATTGATCATCCAGACGACATAAAGGACGGTCAGAACACCAGTGATCAGGATAGGCAGATGCAGTGCAACCCCCGGCAGCACGAACACCGGCCAGTGCAGGCCGGCGGCGATCAACAGCAGCGCCGCCAGAACGTGAACCAGCAGGCGCGACCAGGGCGGCACATGTCCCAGGTCATCGAGGAATGAAATCAGGGCGACCAGCATCAGCGCCGCGAACAGCCAGTCGAACAGTGGCACGTCAACACCCAGAGCCGCAAGGACAAGCCATGGCATCAGCACGCCCAGAAGAATCGCCAGACCGCCGGTACGCGGCACCGGAGTGTCATGCAGTGAACGGGCATTGGGCAAATCGATGGGGCCGCGTCCGGCAGCCACCAGCCAGCGCGTGGCCAGCAGGCTGATCAGCAGCGCGGCCACAGGCACAACCACGGACACGGCAGCGAGCATCGACAGCGTTCGCTGACTAGTGCAGGGTTCTGACGAGTGCGCGTTCCACGTCGTCGCGGCGTTCGTGGTTCACTAGCAGCTCGATCAGTTGCAGTGCAAAGTCCATCGCGGTTCCAGGGCCGCGACTGGTGATCACCAGTCCATCCACCACCACCGGCGTTTCGACGAAGGTGACACGCGGATAATCGGCGGTCTTGATGACACCGGGATAACTGGTTGCCGTCCGGCCATCAAGCAGACCGGCGCTTGCCAGCACCTGGGGCGCGGCACAGATTGCAGCGACATAACGCTCTGCTATCTGCTGGCGCTGGAGCATGGCGATCAGACGCGGGTCGTCCTCCAGGTGGCGAGCGCCTGGCAGGCCACCGGGGAGCACAATCATGTCAAATTCGCGCTCCAGAACCGCATCTAGCGTGGTATCGGCCAGCAGCACCGTGCCCCGGCTGGCAGTGACGGCTCCAGCCTGTAGACTGGCCGTGACGACTTCGATCCCGGCGCGACGCAGAAGATCGATGATGGTCACGGCCTCCAGTTCTTCACAGCCCTGCGCAAGCGGGACGAGTACGGTCGGCATGTTGGCCTCTTTACGGGTTGACGGGGTGGCTGAGGATGCTCAGACCCTTTAGGACATTAAGCGCCTCGGCAAGCTGGAAGTCTTCTGTGACCAGCGGCGTCTTCTCGGTGCTGGCCTGCGGTTCGGCATTCGGTGTTTCCTGAGCCAGATGCGCCACCAGATTGGCCTCTTTCAGCGTCATGTCCTGTTTGGAAAGCGGTTTAAACTCGCCGGGCTCCAGCACGATGTCGGGCGTGATGCCCTGCGCCTGGATCGAGCGGCCGGATGGCGTGTAATAGCGCGCCGTGGTCAGCTTGATGGCCGTGGTGTCGTTGATCGGAATGACGGTCTGCACCGAGCCCTTGCCGAAGGTTTGGGTGCCCATGATCAGGGCGCGTTTGTGATCCTGCAACGCGCCGGCGACAATCTCGGAGGCTGAGGCGCTGCCGCCGTTGACCAGCACGATGATCGGGGCGCCGCCCAGCACGTCATCGGGGCCGGCCTTGAACTGCATTCGGCTGTCTTTGACCCGCCCCTGGGTATAAACGATCAGGCCACCAGTCAGAAACGCATCGCTGATGCTCACCGCGCTGTTCAGCACGCCACCGGGATTGTTGCGCAGATCCAGCACCAGACCCTTGAGGCTGCCGTTATTCGCACGCTTCAGTTCCTCGATTGCCTTCAGCATGTCTTCCGTGGTCGTGCTCTGAAAATTGGAGAGACGCACATAGCCGTATCCCGGATCAAGCATGTGGCTTTTCACGCTGTCAACCTGGATCACCGCGCGTTCAAGCGTCAAGTCAAACGGTTGCTGATTCTTCCCGCGTAGAATGGTGAGTCTGATTTTGGTGCCCGGATCGCCGCGCATCAGTTTCACGGCGTCATTCAGGCTCATCCCTTTGACGGGTTTGTCATCGATGCGGATGATCAGATCGCCAGACTGCACGCCTGCCCGCTGCGCTGGCGTATCGTCAATCGGCGAAACCACCTTCACGAAGCCGTCTTCCATGCCAACCTCGATGCCAAGCCCGCCGAATTCGCCGGTGGTTCCCACTTTCAGGTCGCGGTATTCATCCTGATCGAGATAGGCAGAGTGTGGATCAAGTCCGGCAAGCATTCCGCGAATCGCGCTGACGATCAGTGTTTGATCCTGCGCCTCTTCCACATAGTCATTCTTGATCCGCTCGAAAACATCGGCAAATGTCCGCAGCTCGTCAAGCGGTAGGTTTGGCGTCTGTTCCTGATTCGGAACGGTAGGCGGTGCCTCATCAGCCAGGGTCAAGCCACCGAACAGGATTCCAACGCAGGACAGCAATACAAACTGAAGGCGCATCATGGTACGAAGAGGTTCTCGCTGGGGTTGATTCCGTGTGTTCAGGTCGTGGAACACGGTGAGGGAGTCATTGACGGGTGAGTGCAATAGCATCGCATGTTTTACAGCGATCCAACAGATTTTAGGGCTTGGCCGTCGCTGGCGGCGCCGCGAACAGTCCATTGAAATCATCGGTGTCCAGCAGGCTTGATTCAGCCTGGTTGGGGATGGCGATCTCGGTTGGCGTCCGGTTCGTGACAGCCGTGTCAAGACCATGGTTCACCAGTTGTGGAAAGGCGATGATGAGGATCACCATCAGGATCTGGATCGCAAGGAACGGGATCGCGCCCCGGTAGATATCAGCAGTGCGGATTTCGGGCGGCGCGACCGAGCGCAGATAGAAGAGCGCGAAACCAAATGGCGGGTGCATGAAACTGGTTTGCATGTTGACTCCGAGCAGCACGCCGAACCACACCATGTCGATGCCGAATTTTGCCGCGACCGGCGCCAGCAGTGGCAGGATGATGAAGGCGATCTCAAAAAAATCGAGAAAGAACGCCAGCAGAAACACCAGCAGGTTGACGAAGATCAGAAAGCCGAATGCCCCGCCAGGCAGTCCGGTCAACAGATGTTCCACCCAGAGATCGCCATCGACTCCGCGAAAGCTGAGACTGAAAACGCTGGAGCCAATCAGGATAAAGACCACGAAGCTGGTGATTCTGGCCGTGGTCAGCAGTGACTGCTGCACCATCTCCAGCTTCAGCCGACCTTTGGCAGCGGCCAGGATCAGTGCACCGACTGCGCCCATGGCGCCGCCTTCAGTCGGTGTTGCCCAACCGATAAAGATGGTTCCCAGAACCAGAAAGATCAGCGCCAGCGGCGGCAGCAGTGCAATCATCACCCGTAGCGCCAGCGCCCGACCATGCAGAGTCCGCGCTGCAAGCGGCAGCGGTGGCGCATAGTCAGGCCGCACCAGCGTGACGCCAAAGACATAGAGCGCATAAAAGCCGGTCAACAGCAGCCCCGGCAGCAGCGCACCCTGATACATCTCGCCGACCGAGCGCCCAAGAACATCGGCCATGACGATCAGCACCAGCGACGGTGGAATGATCTGCGCCAGGGTGCCGCTGGCCGCGATCACGCCGGCTGCCAGTGGCTTGTGATAACCGTAACGCAGCATGATCGGCAGCGAGATCAGACCCATTGCAATCACCGATGCCGCGACCACGCCAGTCGTCGCCGCCAGCAATGCACCGACAAAGATCACCGCATAGGCCAGTCCGCCACGAATGCCACCAAAGATCTGACCGACCGTATCCAGCAGATCTTCGGCCATGCCACTGCGTTCAAGGATCAGTCCCATAAACGTGAAGAACGGAATCGCCAGCAGAATCTCGTTGTGCATGATCCCGAAGATGCGATCTGGTAGCGCCTGGAGCAGTGCAGGGGTGAGCATTCCCAGTTCGATGCCGATGAACCCGAACAGCATCCCCACCGCAGCCAGTGAAAAGGCGACCGGATAGCCGATCAGCAGAAATAGCACCAGCGCCGCAAACATGACCGGCGCGAGATTGGCGATCAGCCAGGTTTCCATGTCAATCGGTTCCTGTTGCGTCGGATCGCGGCTGGCGTCCGGCAAGCGCCGCGATGCACTTGATGATTTCGGCGATCCCCTGCGCCGCCAGCAGCGTAAAGGCGACCGGAATCGCTAGCTTGATTGGCCACAACAACAGTCCGCCGGGATTCATGGACGATTCATTCTGATGATAGGCCAGCAGAAAATAGCCCCAGGAATCCACGATGATCAGCACGCACACCGGCAGCAGAAACAGCGCGCTGCCGAGGATGTCAATGATCAACCGCCAGCGCCAGGGCAGGCGCCCATAAAAAATATCTACCCGCACATGCCCCTGATCCTGAAGCGTCAGGGGCGCGCACAGCAGAAACACCAGACCGAACATGAACCACTGCGCCTCGATCATGGCATTCGAGCCCCAGCTCAGCAGATAGCGCAGCGTGGCGGTCAGCGCGCTCAGGAGCGTGGCGCCGAGCACCAGCCAAACGGCGACGCGTCCCACATGACGGTTGAAGGCGTCGATCATCAGCGCAAGACGCAACAGAAGAGCCATCATCAATGACCTGTTTGTCAGAACAGTGGAGGATCTCAGATCAGACATCCAGATTGCCGACATTGAGCGCATTTTTCTCGATGAACAGCCGGCGTGGTTCGACCTGATCGCCCATCAATGTCGTGAAGATCAGATCGGCGGCCACGGCGTCCTCGATTGTCACGCGCAGCAGGCGGCGGGTTTCAGGGTTCATGGTGGTATCCCAAAGCTGATCCGGGTTCATTTCGCCTAGACCTTTATAACGCTGAGTACTGTAACCACGCTGCGCTTCAGCCAGCAGCCAGCGGATCGCTTCGCCAAAATCGCTGATCTGTTTCTGGCGTTCCCCGCGTGTGACATAGGCATCCGGCTGGAGCAGCCCGCGCACTTTTTGGCCATACTCAATAATTTTTCCGTAATCGACCGACTGGAAAAATTCGGGAGGAATGACGCGGGTTTCCGGGATGCCATGAATCAGACGGATCAATTCAATGGCTGGTCTGCCCGGATTCTGGTCATTGATGCGAATCTGATAATGCAGCGAAAGCGAATCATGCTGATTCAGGCCCGCTTCAAGCACGGCGCACCAGTCTTGAAAACGCGAGCGGTCAGCGATCATGGCGCCATCAAGCGGCGGCAGTTTGATCATTTCCTCTAAAAACGCCTGATCGTAACGCGACTCCAGCCGCTTGATGATCCTGGCGATGAGATGGTCATCGTGCGCCAGTGCTTCGAGCGCGGTGCCTGACAATGGTGGAGCATCCGCCGTCACGAACAGCTTGGCGTCATCGAGCGCCCCCTGAAGCATGGCGCGATTGAGCGCGGCTTCATCCAGCAGATACTCTTCCTGCTTGCCTTTTTTGATCTTGAAGAGCGGCGGCTGCGCGATATAGATATAGCCGCGCTCGATCAGTTCAGGCATTTGCCGATAGAAGAAGGTCAGCAACAGGGTACGAATATGCGCCCCGTCCACATCGGCATCGGTCATGATGATGATGCGGTGATAACGCAGGTTGTCAGGGTTATATTCTTCGCGTCCAATGCCACAGCCGAGCGCGGTAATGAGTGTGCCGACCTCGACCGATGACAGCATCTTGTCGAAACGCGCCTTTTCGACATTCAGGATCTTGCCTTTGAGCGGCAGAATCGCCTGAAAAGCGCGATCCCGACCCTGTTTCGCTGAACCGCCTGCCGAATCACCCTCGACCAGATAGAGTTCCGAGCCTGCCGGGTCTTTTTCCTGACAGTCAGCCAGTTTTCCGGGCAGTCCGGCAATATCAAGGACGCCCTTGCGCCGGGTCATTTCACGCGCCTTACGTGCCGCTTCACGCGCCCGTGCCGCATCGAGCATCTTGTTGGCGATGATCTTGGCTTCGTTCGGCTGCTCCTCAAGGAACATGCCCAGTTGCTCGGCAACCAGCGATTCGACGACCCCTTTCACCTCGGAAGACACCAGTTTGTCTTTCGTTTGGGATGAGAATTTGGGATCGGGAACCTTGACCGACAACACTGCCGTCAAGCCTTCACGGGCGTCATCGCCAACCGGGCGTATCTTCTGGGTGCGATCCAGTCCTTCGCGTTCAATGTAACCGTTGAGTGTTCGCGTGAGCGCGGCGCGGAATCCCGCTAAATGGGTGCCACCATCCTTTTGTGGAATGGTGTTGGTATAGCAAAAGATGGTTTCCTGATAGCTGCTGTTCCATTGAATCGCCAGCTCGACGCCGATGGATTGGCGTTCGGTGCTGAAATAGATGACGGTTGGGTGAAGCGATTCTTTATTCTGGTTCAGATGCTTGACAAAGGCGCGAATCCCACCCTGATATTCAAAGACATCCTGGCGTTCAGTGTCTTCGTCGACGAGTGAAATGCGTACGCCTGAATTGAGAAACGACAGTTCACGCAGCCGTTTCGCCAGAATATCGTAATGAAAATCAAGATTGGTGAAGATGGTCGGTGATGGATAAAAACGAATCTCGGTGCCTGTGCGATCCGTGTCGCCAACCTGTTGTAGCGGTGCCTGCGGGACGCCAAGCTGATATTCCTGCTCATAGACGTGTCCGCCGCGACGGATGCGCAGCATCAGACGCTCTGAGAGCGCATTGACCACCGAGACGCCGACGCCATGCAGTCCGCCGGAGACTTTATACGAATTGTCGTCGAATTTACCGCCAGCATGCAGAACGGTCATGATGACTTCAGCCGCCGAGCGGTTTTCTTCAGCGTGAATATCGACCGGAATCCCGCGCCCGTCATCAAAGACAGACACCGAACCATCGCCATGCAGGATCACGTTGACATTGGTGCAGTAACCCGCAAGCGCCTCATCAATGGCGTTATCAACGACCTCGAACACCATGTGATGCAGACCCGTTCCGTCATCCGTATCGCCGATATACATGCCGGGACGCTTGCGCACCGCGTCGAGTCCACGCAGCACTTTAATGTTCGTTGAATCGTAAGTCATATTTCGTTCTCGGCATCATCAATCAAATGGGGCAAGACACCCGGCTCAATGCAAGTGCTGAGTGACATGCCGCCGATAATCTGTCTGTGCGTCATGGTATCACTCACTGGGCCGTTCTGAGGTATGCGCGACCTCACTGCCATTAAGTTAACCCAAGTTGCCACCTTGATAGATCGGCGTCCATCGGAGTTTGCTAGCGTTGTGAGTACCCCTACTGCACAACGCCCGGCGAGGAACCCCGATGGACACCCAAATTATATTCGTGTACTGCCTTTGTGATGATCTGTTG
>CAIUAY010000135.1 GCA_903897335.1 uncultured Chromatium sp.
ATCCTCGAAACCGGCAACGACTCTTACCGGTTCAAGCAACGCAAAAAGGCCAATCAGACCCTCTGAGTCGCTCGTTCAACTGGAAAAAATTCGATGTTGATGCCTGGTAACTTTTGGATGGTGATTGACAGTGCCGCAGATCATGCCAACGGAAATCCTCGATCCCCGCCCGCTTCAAGGCCGCTTCCCATGGGCTTCTCAGGTCAATCGGGGTGTCCTTGCAGTGACCGGGAAAGAGCAGGGGGGTATCGAGTCGCCGCACCTTCGCATGGTCCTTGAGCAGCGCCAGGGCCGGATCAGCCAAGGGCACCACGCGCCGCTCCCCGTTCTTGGTGTCTTGCAGGACGATGCGCCCGGCTGGCAAGTCCACGTCGCGCCAGGTCAAGCCCATTTGCTCGCCCTTACGCATCCCGGTGGACAGCGCCACAACCACGGCCAGATACAGCCAGGGGTTGGACGACTCCCGACAGGCGTTCAAGAGGGTTTCGCGCTCTTCGTCGGACAGGAAGCGCACGCGCCCGCGCGGTTCGGTGGGCTTCTTGACCTTCAAAACCGGGTTATCTTCCGTCCAGCCCCATTCGCGAACGGCCACGCTGAAGGCATGGGACAAGACCGCGAGATACCGCACCACGCTTGCCGGGCTTCGGTAGCGGGTTTCACTCTCGGGGGTCTTGGGCGGGATGGGATCGCGGGTCAGCTTGTCGCGAGCCTCGGCAATCAATGCCGGGGTGCAATCGGCGAGGGCATGGCTACCAATCTCCGCTTTCCACCAGGCCAGTTGTTGGCGTTGCGGGCCTTGGGTCTTGGCCTTCTTGGTCGGGAGTACATCGCGGGTGTAGCGGTCGATCAGATCCGCCAGGGTGTGGCGCTTGGCTTCCGCCGTCTTGAAGTGCCGCCCGCGCTGGATGTCGGTCTCGGTCTCCTTCGCCCACTGGCGCGCGTCGGTCAATCGGGCAAAGGTCGCGCGTTGCGGTGGGTAACCCTTCAGACGGATTTCCACCTTGTAGGACGTGGCGCCGTCTTTCGCGGTACGCTTGGTAATGGTAGCCATGGCCGAACCTCGGTATAGGTTGGGTGGTGGTAAAGAGTCCTCGGGGTGTTGGTCGCACCTCGGGGGCTCGCCCCTTCTCGGAGCATGGCGAAAGCCTACCGCAAACCACGAAAAACGGCAACAGAGGATACCCTATCAGGTGTTGCCGGTTCCTATCTCTCTGTTCTTACTTTGAATCACTGGCGAACGCTGGCGCTGTGGCGCACTCAAGGCGCAGCCGCACGAAAAATCCGCCCGTTCGGGGCGATTTCGCCGGGGTTGATCGGTTGAGTTTCGTTGGGTTGGACAAGGCGCAATCGTTGCGCCTTGTTGTGGCCAGGTGCGCCTAGAGTGCGCCACGGAAAAGAAAAATGGCTTGGCTTTTCGGGCAAACCCTTGATTTTATGGAGCTGACGGTCAGATTCGAACTGACGACCTGCTGATTACAAATCAGCTGCTCTGCCAACTGAGCTACGCCAGCAGCGTAGTTGTGATTTTAAACGATGTTGGCGCCGGTTATCAGCGATTTTTTCATGGTGGCGTCGCGATCAGGATGCCGGGTAAGGGAGGCGTCCGTAAAGTCGCGTGAGTTCTCGCAGGCGCAGGGCAGCGGCGTCGCTGAGCATCTCTTCACGATAACGCCACATCCAGTTGCCTTCAGAGGTTCCGGGGCGGTTCATGCAAGCCTCAGTACCCAGACCCAACACGTCCTGCATCGGGAAAAGTGCAAGCGCGGCGACCGAGGCGAGGGCGGCACGGATGAAATCCCAGTTCAGCTCTGATCCATGGTTGAGATAGCGGCGCACTGCGTGTTGGGTGGCGCTGTCTCTGTCAGCCCACCAGCCAAGAACGGTGTTGTTGTCATGGGTTCCAGTGTAAACGGCAAGCGCATGGCGATGATTGTGAGGCAAAAACGCGGAACGCCCGAAATCGCCTTCGATGCCCTCAAAGCCAAATTGCAGGATCGCCATGCCCGGCAGTTGCAGGTCATCCCGTAGGGCTTCAACATCCTCGGTGATCACGCCAAGATCTTCGGCGATCAGCGGGAGATCATCGCCAAGCGCCCTGCGCAAAGCCATGAATAGATCCATGCGGGGGCCGGGCGCCCAACGGCCTTTGATGGCGGTTTCTTCGGTGGCCGGGATCTCCCAGTAGGCGGCAAAACCACGGAAATGATCGATCCGCACTAGATCAACCAGTGCCAGCACCCGCCGCAACCGCTCAACCCAGAAGCTGTAACCGTCAGCCGCCAGGGTCTGCCAACGGTAGAGCGGATTGCCCCAGCGTTGCCCAGTGCTGCTGAAATAATCTGGCGGAACGCCCGCGATGACGAGCGGATAACCATGCGCGTCAAGCTCAAACCATTCAGGATGCGTCCAGACTTCGCTCGAGTCATGTGCAACGAAAATTGGGATGTCGCCGATCAGGTGAACGCCCCGCGCTTTCGCATAGTCGCGCAGCCCAAACCACTGTCGGGAAAAGACATACTGAATAAAACGCTGGAGTTCCAGTTGGTCGGCATTGGCTTCTGACCACTGGCGCAGCGCATCAGGATCGCGCAATGCGTATGCAGGCGCCCAGTCCGTCCAGGGGCGCAAGTCGTGATGGACTTTCAGTGCGTGATACAGCGCAAAGTCGTCAAGCCAACTGCGGTGGATGTCGCAAAAATGGACAAAATCGCGATGATCTGCATCGCAGGCCGTGGCATTAAAACCACTCATGGCGCGATGGAGCAGTGCCGACTTCCAAATACTGACAGCACCAAAATCGACCTGATCCGGTGAAAAATCGGGTGGATCAATGTCAGTAGCCTGAAGCCAGCCTGCCTGTTGCAGTAATTCTGGGCTGATCAGAAGCGGGTTGCCGGCAAAGGCGGAGGTACATTGGTAAGGTGAATCCTGATAGCCGGTTGGTCCAAGCGGCAGCATCTGCCACAAACCTTGCCCTGCCTGTGCAAGAAAGTCGACGAATCGATGCGCGCCTGATCCAAGATCGCCAATTCCGTAAGGACTGGGAAGCGAGGTTGGATGAAGCAGAATGCCGCTGGTGCGGTGCATGAATGAAGATCTCATGTTTTTTTCTGGGTAACTCAAAAGGAAGGGGAGTCTACCCAAAGCGTCACGGAAAAGCCTTCCTGGGCGCTAGAATCCCTGGCATTTGCAGCGATGTCGACATGCTTGATGTCAAAAACTGCTCCAACGACTCTTGCGCCGACGAAATGACAGATGGGGGAGAATGAGGCCAAGCAGGATCCCGCCGATGAGGACGCTGGCACCGATCATGAACCAGTGCTGTTTAATCTGATGTTGGGTGTCATTGTGGATCTGGATGAGTTCTTCGTATTCGCGTCGCAGTTCGTTGAACTGGATTCTGAGTTGATCTCGCTCTTCGGTAATGCCCAGAACATTTGCTGAAGCATGACGGATGGTTGCCAGTTCCTGCTCCAGTTGCTGCTTGGCCTGTTTGAGCGCATGCGCATCGTCAAGCAGTGTGCTGTGTTCGGTCTGAAGCGCGGTGAGTCTGGCGGTAAGTGCTGTCGGTGCCTGCTCCAGCTCAGTCTGCCTGGATTTCAGCTCGGCAAGCTGCGTCCGTGCGGCAGGCTCTTTCTGGAGTTGACTGGCAAGCACGTAGCCAATGACGCCATTCTCAGCGCGAACCTTCGCATACTCGGCACCTGGCTTGATATCCAGTACCTCAAGCGGTGTTCCGCTCGCTAACATGCGGATGATTTTATAACGCGCGCTTTCGCCTGCGCGCATGGTGATTTCAAGCTGATCCGTCACATACTGGGTTTCAGCCTGAGTCGTGGCGATGCTAGCCATGAGGATGGCGACAACAGCGAGTAACAAGCGCGGCAAGCGTCCCACGAGCATTTCTCTGTTCCGTGTCAGTATTACGCCTCGTTCTCGCGGTAGCGACAGAACGAGACTGAACGTATAACGTATTGATAGCAGTTTATCTGAACCCTTCAGGCAACAGGTGGGATCAGGAACTCCAGTAATGCCTTCTGGACGTGGAGGCGATTTTCCGCTTCATCCCAGACCACGGATTGAGGGCCGTCGATGACTGAAGCGGCGACTTCCTCGCCCCGGTGGGCAGGCAGGCAGTGCATGAACAGCGCATGTTTGGTGGCACGAGACATGACAGCGTCAGTCACCTGGAACGGCGCGAACAGCGTTTGACGACGCGCCTGTTCGTCTTCTTGACCCATGCTCGTCCACACGTCAGTGGCAACGAGGCTGGCGCCATCGGCGGCGGCTTCAGCATCATGCACGACAGTACAGCGATCACCTGCCGCAGCGAGCAACACGGCATCCGGCTCAAACCCTTCGGGACAGGCGATCCGCAGCTCGAAATCCAGCAGTCGTGCAGCTTCCATAAATGAATGGCACATGTTGTTGCCATCGCCGATCCAGGCGACGCGATGACCCTGGATATCGCCGCGATATTCCTGATAGGTCTGCATGTCGGCCAGCATCTGGCAGGGATGGAGACGATCAGTCAGACCGTTGATCACCGGGACGCTGGAATAGGCCGCAAAGCGTTCGACCGTTTCCTGCCGGAAGGTGCGGATCATCACCGCATCGACCATTCGCGAGAGGACACGGGCGCTGTCTTCGACAGGTTCGCCACGCCCAAGTTGGGTGTCGCGCGGCGACAGGAAAAGTGCATGGCCGCCCAGTTGCACCATGCCGGTCTCAAAGGAGACGCGGGTGCGGGTCGATGACTTTTCAAAGATCATTGCCAGGGTTCGCCGTCGCAATGGCTGATAATCCTGACCGGCCTTCAGCATCCGCTTGAATTCGCTGGCGCGGGCGAGCAGGGCACGCACCTCGACTGCGCTCAGATCAAGCAGGGTCAAGAGGTGTCGGCAATGCGTTGGATGAGCATCCATGGAATCACGTCTCGCTGACGAGGTTCGTCTCAGACATGGCTAAGAAAACCATCGATCAAGTGGGTCAGTTCCCGCACGAGCTGGTCGGCCTCAGACTGCTCCAGAATGAGCGGAGGCAGTAGACGGATCACGCGATCGGCAGTGACATTAATAAGCAGGCCAGCGTCGAGTGCCTGGCCAACCAGTTCGGCGCAGGGGCGATCAAGCTCGATGCCGAGCATCAGGCCGCGACCACGAATGTCAACGACGCCGTTGACGCGTCCAAGCGACGTTCGGAACGCAGCGAGCAAAGATTGACCTTGATGGGTCGCGTTCTCGATCAGCGCGGTCGCGACGATGGTTTCCAGCACGGCGCGTCCTGCCCGGCAGGCGAGTGGATTGCCACCGAAGGTCGAGCCATGCGAGCCGGGAGTCAGCACGTCTGCCGCCACCCCACGCGCCAGACAGGCACCGATTGGGACGCCGTTGCCAAGCCCTTTGGCGAGGGTGATGACATCCGGCGCGATCCCCGCATGTTCATGGGCAAAGAAGCGTCCAGTGCGTCCCATGCCAGTCTGGATTTCATCGAGGATGAGTAACCAACCCTCGCGGTCACAGATCTTCCGCAGACGCGGCAGATAGTCATCGGCTGGGATGCGGATACCACCCTCGCCCTGGATGGGCTCAACCAGAACGGCAATGATGTTTGGGCGATTTTCAGCGGCGGTCTCGACCGCCTCGACATCGTTGTAGGGGACGCGCACAAAGCCCTGCACCAGTGGCTCAAAGCCGGCCTGAACCTTACGGTTGCCGGTAGCTGACAGGGTCGCCAGGGTACGCCCGTGAAAACTACCCTCAGTAACCAGAATCGCCGGATTCTCCACGCCGCGCCGGTGAGCATGGAGTCGCGCCAGCTTGATCGCGGCCTCGTTGGCTTCCGCGCCGGAGTTGGCAAAAAATACCCGATCCATGCCGGCCAGTTCAGTCAGCATGGCACCGAGGCGTTCCTGTTCGGCGATGCCATAGAGATTGGATGTGTGGATCAGCAGACCGGCCTGCTCGCAGATGGCCTCGCGCACGGCAGGATGCGCATGTCCAAGTCCGCAGACGGCAATCCCCGATAGCGCGTCCAGATAACGCTTGCCCGTTGTATCCCAAAGCCAGACCCCCTCGCCTCGGGCAAAGGTCACTGGCAGGCGTTTATAGGTGGCCATCAAGGCGTCGGTCATGGCGGCTGTGCCCGGTTAAGCGATCAATCAAAAAACAAAAAGGCGGTTCCTCCGCATGGGAAACCGCCTTGGTCGTGAAGGCGAAGTCATGGAATATAACGTGAAAGTCGCGCCTGATACAAGAATTCAGCGCATCATTCGCCGGTTCAGTCAGCGTAATTGCTGGCGACAAACGCCCAATTGACCTTGTCCCAGATGCTTTCAAGGTATTTTAGTCGTGCGTTACGATAATCGATGTAATAGGCATGTTCCCAGACATCGACGGTCAGGAGCGCGGTTTTGCCCGATGTCATCGGGGTTCCGGCGTTAGAAGTATTAAAAATTTCGATGGCGCCGTCGGCGTTTTTGACCAGCCAGGTCCAGCCTGAACCAAAATTGGTCGCGGCGGATTGCGCGAACTGTTTCTTAAACTCGTCGAATGAGCCGAATGTCGCCGTGATGGCATCGCCGAGCGTACCCGTTGGCGCACCGCCGCCGGTTGGACTGAGACAGTTCCAGTAAAACGTATGGTTCCAGATCTGCGCGGCATTGTTAAAGACGCCGCCAGCAGATTTAAGAATGATGTCCGTGAGACTCATGTCCGCGAACTCAGTACCCGCGATCAAGTTGTTCAGATTGGTGACATAGGTCTGGTGATGCTTGCCATGGTGGTACTCAATGGTTTCAGCCGAAATAACAGGTTCCAGCGCATGATTGGCATAGGGCAGTGCGGGAAGTTCGTGTGTCATGATGGTGATGCTCCAGTCTTAGGGTTTGGCAGATCAATCGGTCTTGTGCGGTCAAACATAAGCCCGTATCCAGTGATCTCAACCCGTTGCCGACGATTTGAGGGGCGATGATGTGCCTCACCACCTATCAGTTCTCTCAACGTGTCGAAATCGGACGATCCGAGGCAAAGTACGGCAACGACGAATCAGTCGCTTAGAAACGCCCTAAGGGTAGTGCCCCAAACCTGGATATTACACGCAGCAACCAAACTCATATCGGTTAATGAAAAGGCCGATAACAATTTCGTGCATGGTTTCGAGTTTGGAGAAACAAATGGTCTTTCTGG
>CAIUAY010000136.1 GCA_903897335.1 uncultured Chromatium sp.
GCCGAGTGCTTTCAACAGATCATCACAAAGGCAGTACACGAATATAATTTGGGTGTCCATCGGGGTTCCTCGCCGGTCGTTGTGCAGTAGGGGTACTCGCAACGCTAGCAAACTCCGATGGACGCCGATCTATCAAGGTGGCAACTTGGGTTAAATATAAGATACGGTGATTTCCTGAAAACTCCTTGCCATGCATGACGTTCCGCAAATGGACAGGATGAACATCGGTTCCAAACATTTTCTTGGGATCGATTTCCGAGCGTCCGGCTTTAAAAGCTCTCGGAAATCACCCAAGGTAGAAGGGGTAAATGACAGACCATGAATGAATTCTTTGCAAGCGGGCGCTCCATCGACTTGGTTCTGTTACTGATTGGCCTGGAGGCGATCATACTCATGGTGCTGTGGCGGATGCGCTTGTGCCCCTTGCCGCCGCTCACAAGCCTGCTCATCCTCGCCCCCGGTACCTGTCTGTTACTGGCCGCACGCACGGCTCTCGTTGGTGCCTCCTGGGTTTGGGTCTCATCCCTTTTCCTCGTTGCACTCTTCATACACTTGGTTGATCTGCGGCAACGGTGGCGAGAACGGAGTCGCCAAGACTCGGCCAAAGGTTGACGAGGCAAGTCGTTTCCAGGCTGCCAGTCGTAAGGAGGCTACCGTGACTGAATCCAAGAGTAAATCCAAGGCTGCATTCGGTGGCAGTGCTGGGCTGACAATCCCAACCCTGCCGGTGCGCTGGCTTTACCGAATCGCCTCAACCCACGCGTTCACCGAGCGCGGGTTGTATCTGAATCTCGGCTACTGGGCCGAGGCGAAGACCATCGACGAGGCTTGCGAAGCCATGGTCGAGCTGGTCGGCCAAACGGCCAGCCTCACGAGTGCCGACGAGGTCGTGGATGTCGGCTTTGGTTTCGCCGAGCAGGATATTTACTGGATCCGGCACTTTGCTCCGCAGCGGATTATCGGCGTGAACATCACGCCCGAACAAGTGCGGCTGGCACGAACCCGGGTTCGGGAGCTTGGCCTGGAGGAGCGGATTGATCTGCGCGAAGGCTCGGCAACCGCGACCGGGCTGCCGGACGCCTGTTGCGACGTGGTTATTGCGCTTGAGTGCGCCTTCCATTTCAATACCCGCGAGTGCTTTTTCGCTGAGGCCGCCCGCCTGCTGCGTCCGGGCGGGCGCCTGGTGCTCGCCGACTCGATCCCTTCTGGACCCGATGTCAATCCATGGCGGCACCCGTTGCGGGCATTGCTGAACGATGCTGCCCGCGCCGCGCTCGCGGTTCCACGCGCCAATGTCTACCCGCGCGATGTCTACGCCGCGAAGCTCGCTGCGGCCGGGTTCGAGGCGGTGCGGGTGGAATCGATCCGCGACCAAGTGCTCCCGGGCTGGTTCCGTGCCCTGGTTGAGGATCCCGGGCTGCGCCGCCGGCTTGGCCCCGTGGGCTGGCTGCTTCGCCACATTCCCAAGGCGCAACTGAATGAAGGGTTCGATTACGTCCTGGCTGTGGCGCGTCTGCCAAGTACCGAGACCGCGACAGGTTGACGATCCCAAGTAACTGAATTCACATAAGTCACGAGGTGTTGGCGCCCGGCGAAACGCAATTCAGCATGAGGGGCGGACTCGGATTCCAAGAATGTCAATGCAGTGCCCAAAGTTTCCCCGTAACTTAGTACGCCTATACCTCTATATCATTGGAGATCAATGGACGATGGGCTGGACAACTGTTGACATCCCGTCGCAAAGCGGGCGGCTCACCGTCGTCACCGGAGCAACCGGCGGGCTTGGTTACGAGACGGCACTCGCGCTGGCAGCAGCGGGTGCCGAGGTCGTGCTGGCGAGCCGCAACGCTAGCAAAGGCGCTCATGCGCTGGCACGCATCCGCGCCACCAATCCTGGTGCGACAGCTCGCTTCGAGCGGCTCGACCTGGCTTCGCTCGCCTCGGTCGCCGCCTTTGCGGAGACGCTGCTCGCCGCAGGTCAGGGCATCAACCTGCTCGTCAACAATGCCGGGGTCATGGCGCTACCCCAACGGCAAGTGACGGTCGACGGCTTCGAGCTTCAGTTCGCTACCAACTATCTCGGTCATTTTGCCTTGACGGCTCGGTTGCTACCGCTGCTGCGGCGTGTCCCTGGCGCCCGCGTGGTCAACGTCAGCAGCCTGGCTGCAAGCCTGGATTTGATCGATCTCACCGATCTACAGTCGGAGCGAGCCTATGTCCCGTTCCGAACCTATGGCATGACCAAGCTGGCGATGCTGATGTTGGCATTGGAATTCCAGCGCCGCAGCGAGGCCGCAGGCTGGGGAATCGATGGCATGGCGGCTCATCCGGGCTATGCCCGCACTGACATTATCAGCAACGGACCCGCCTCGCGCGGCTTGCGAGGGGTGCTATGGCGGATCACGAAGCCGCTCTTACTTCCGTTCAGCCCGCCGGCCAGATTAGCGGCATTACCGATCCTGTTCGCCGCGACGTCGCCGGATGCGCGAGGCGGCGGGTTTTACGGGCCGACGGGGTGGCGCGAGCTCAAGGGTCTACCCGGACTGGCGACAATACCAGACAAGGCGCTGGACGGCTCGGCAGCCGCTCGTCTATGGGAGACATCGGAGCGACTGGCCGGGGTAGGGTTCGCGTGAAAGGCGCGGCATTCGGCGCCTGTCGTGCGAAAGAATGCTCGCAGGCTACCGAGCGATGGCGAAGAAAAGACCGGCGATATCAAGCGGCATCGTTTGCAAAATCGCGTTCTGATATGGACAGTTGCGACAAGACGACCGTCTCCCGCACGTAACGGCTACCCTCTAGGACTTCGGCAATGAAGTCGGCGAGATCGACCCGGCTGACGGTTCGCTTGCGCCGATCGCCCGACGTGCTGGCCAGCCAGCGCCCGGTGGCGGCACCGTCGGTCAGGCCAACCGGTTGGATCAGCGTCCAGTCCAGGCCACTTTCCTTGACCAGCGTCTCCTGCCGCTCCTTGTCGGCCAACTGTTCGCCCAGCTGCAGCGCACGGAACCACAGCCTGAACACTGGCGACAACCGCTCGCGCGTATCGCCAACACCGTAGGACGTGATGCAGATCACGCGCGAGACCGAGGCTTTCGCCATCGCGGCGATCACGTTGGCCGTGCCGACCTCGCAGATGTTGGGAGGGGTGTTGCGTTTGACTCCCAGCTTCGCCCCCAGCTTCAGTACAACGGGGTTGAGGGAATCACCCAGGCTGACCACGACCGCGTCCTGACCGGCCACGGCTGACGCCACATCGGCGGCGCTCAGGGCATTGCCCACGATCACGGAAATCCCCTCGTGCGCGGGGAGCCTCGCCCGATTGCGTCCAAAGGCGGTCACCTGATGTCCCGCAGCCAGCAGGGTCAGAGCTATCGCATGTCCGGCCTTGCCGGTCGCGCCGAAAACAACAATTTTCAAAACAGGCCTCCTGATGTCTGGCCGATCTGCAGCGCCCAATACGACTCCAGCCATCGCCGAAGCAAATTCCAACTGGCCAGCGTCGGCGCAAGCGGATTTTCGCGGGAGCGCAGTCTAGCACAACGACGCCGACAGTCGCCCATATGATGCCGCAGAAATACCTATACAGGGCGCATATCCGGCACTAAAATCGTCACCCTTCTGTCCTTTAGCCCACGCGGTGAACGTTAACTATGTTATATGCGTTTTTCAAATCTCTGCATATTCTAGGGCTTGTATTAATGGCCGGAAATGTCACCGTCACCGCCCTCTGGAAAGTGTTTGCTGATCGCACGAGCAAGACGCAAATCATCGCCTTCGCCCAGTGGTTGGTAACTGTGACTGACTTTTCATTTACCTTACTCGGTGGTTTTCTGATGGTTGTCGGTGGCTACGGCGCTGCCTTCGTGGGTCACTGGTCGCTGTTCGGAACCCCCTGGATCGTCCTCGGACAGCTCATGCTGGCTGTGGCGGGGGGTGTTTGGCTGGGCATTCTCGTGCCGATTCAGATCAGGCAGGCGCGTGCCGCGCAGGATTTCGCGGTCATCGGCGAAGTGCCACCAGAGTATCGGAAAGACAGCCGCACATGGCTGGTCTGGGGTCTCCTCTCGACGGTACCGCTGCTCGCTGGCCTCTATTGGATGGTGGCCAAGCCGACAAGCTACTGGTGACGCTAAGATAAAGACCGCTTGGCGCGATGTTGTGGAAAGCGCTGTCTGAACCTCGTCTTATTAAGGGCTATCGACGGCAACAGATGATCGTTTGCTTTTCCACCTGTTTCAGCGCCTCTTCGTTCTAGAAGCCTGCGAAGCCGATGCTGGTCGCCCAGTTCGGAAACCCCGCATTCCCCTGATTGAGATCGATGGTGGCGGTAGCCTCGGAACTTCTGATGCGATGCCGCAGCCTATTCTTCTCGTCCAATCGACACCCATGAACTCGACGATTATCGCTTATCACGCTTGTCCGCAGGCTCGACCCTGTCTATTTGGACTCAGAACCGTAGCGGCACAGCGCCGCGCAGTCAAAAATCACCCACGCCGGCAGCGCAGATGCTCTGCGTGACCAATGCACTGGTGATGTCCGACCCTTTACCGTATCGGAGATGGCGTTATGCGAGGAATAGACTTTCGGCCACTTGGATCGCTGCGGGCTGACGATGCATCGCAGGCCGGGGGCAATGAAGGCGGCCAGACCCAGATCGCTCGAAATGACGCCTCCCCGCAAGGGGCAGGGCGCACTCCCGGCGCCGATGGGGTCAATAGCGACGAAATCACGCTGGCTGGCGGCTGTGAGTGTGGCTGCGGACCGCGCTTCGACGCGCCGGTCATGCCAGAGGGCTATCTTTGGTGGTATGTCGACGCCTTCAGCGACGACAAGCGGCATGGGATCACGCTCATTGCTCAGGTCGGCAGTTGCTTTTCCCCCTACTACGCTCGGGCACGCCGGCGCGGCGACAGCGATCCGCTGAACCATAACTCGCTGAATGTTGCGCTTTACGGCGAGTGCAAACGCTGGAGCATGACCGAGCGGGGCCGCTCCGCGCTGCGGCGGGACGCTTCCTGGCTGGAGATCGGGCCGAGTTCGCTGTCCTGGGACGGCACCTGCCTGACTATCCGGATCGATGAAATTGCGGTGCCGATTCCCAGGCGCATCTGCGGCACTGTCAAGCTGTATCCGCGCACGGTGGCCGGCCAGCCGTATTTCCTTGATAGCGCAGGGCGCCATCGCTGGGCACCGATCGCCCCGGGCGCGCGCGTCGAGGTGCAACTCGACCGACCGGCCTTGCGCTGGTCGGGTCACGGCTACCTTGATTCCAACTGGGGTAACGAACCGCTGGAGAAGGCGTTTCGCTACTGGGAGTGGTCGCGTGCCGAGCTGAAGGATGGCGGCACCGCAGTCCTCTATGACGCGGCGCGGCGCGATGGGCACCGCACGGAGCTGGGCCTGCGCTTCGATCCGGCTGGTGGCGTGGAACGGATTGAGGTTCCGCCGCATGCGAAACTGCCGACCACGGCCTGGCGGATGCAACGCGGCACTCGGGTTGACCCGCAACAGACCGCGCGCGTGACCGACACCCTGGAGAATACGCCGTTTTACACGCGGTCTGTGCTGGCGACGCACCTGCTCGGCGAACCGGTGACCGCGATGCATGAGAGCGTGTGCCTCGATCGGTTCAGCACACGCTGGGTGCAAACCTTGCTGCCATTCCGGATACCGCGGGCACTGCGCTGAAAGAACGACTCAGCGTACCTGCATCGAACAGTCCTTTCGCTTCCTCAAAAATCGCTTCGGCTGCTATGGTTTGTGCCGCGTGTGGGCAAGCCCTGCGAATGAGATATTCAACGTGAATTCTGTTTAAGAATCTTAATAATTCAATATGATAAGCTGATTTTTGGTGAGATTGAGGGACGGCTTGGTGGGCTGGTACGTGTCAGGACTAAGGCCGCCAGGACATTGACCATCGCGTTGATGACGCGACGATGGCGCGTGTGCTCAATCTGCTGGGTGTTTTTGAGCTGATCTTGATGGGTTCGATGATCGCACGCTTGCGCAATCACAGCTGATCCATCAACGGCCTGAGCGTGTTCTGCATGGTTTTGCGGATCGTGGTGATCACGTGCAAGCCATGTTCCCAGCGTTCCTGAACGAGTCGCTGGGACATGTTGCCGCGATCCCCAATGAGTGTGCCCGTCACGCCTTGGGTCAAGGTCGGGACGGGTTGGCGGTCGTCGACGTGGCCAGGGGTCAGGCCAGCCGTTCCCCCCGGTGCAGCGTGAACCCGTCGAACCAGCCCATGGCGGTCTTGCCGCGCCGTGCGACCGGCTTGAAGACCGTGTGACGGTGGATGCGACGGTTGTGACAGACGACCAACGCCGTGGAATCGATGAAGGCGACCCTGGTGTTGACCCCTCGGCGGGTGGTCAGGTTGACGCACCATGGCATCAGCATCGTTGGCATTAGGGTAACGAAGCGGTGATCACTCAACAGATGAGGACACTCGCGGCGGGCGTAGAGCTATTCTGGTGTATGCCAGGTGAATGGGCGTCGGATCAAGCGGCGTCCCGTATCTCCTCCGGTGGGTTGTCGGTCACGGTCACCGGGATTCCATCTTCATAGCGAGTGCCCGCCAGCCGCTCCGTGAGCGTCTCCGGGGCGCGAATCCGTCGCCAGGACTTGGCGGCTTCCTCGGCCAGTTTGAAGGTCAGCCCGAGGACGGTCTTGCGGGTGACGCCGTTCGTGGTCTGCGTGGTGCGATGGCGCACCGTCGCGAAACTGGATTCGATCGGGTTGGTGGTGTGCAGATGAATCCAATGCTCGGCCGGGAAGGCGTAGAAGGCCAGTCACTGGTCACGGTCCTTGACCAGCTTCGCGGTGGCCTTCGGGTATTTGGCGTCATCGCGCTTCACAAAGCGGTCAACGGCACGGTTGGCCTCCCGTTGAGTGGGCGCCATCCAGATCGCCTGCAGGTCGGCTTTGGCCTTGCTCTGCAAGGACTTGGGCAAGTCCGCCAGGACGTTGCCGCGCTTATGAAACCAGCACCGCTGA
>CAIUAY010000137.1 GCA_903897335.1 uncultured Chromatium sp.
TGCGGGCCCGGAACGGGCCACGAGGGATGTCGTGAGACATCGTCCGGAATCCCCTGGCTTTAGCCATGGGGAGGTTCAAACAGGCTCATTCTAGCAAAGGCTCTCAGGCAGCGGCTGGCACATTGCAGCGCCAGCACCTTCCAACCGGTAAGTAATGACGTATTCCATGCAGAGAGACAGCGCACTGCGTCCCATCAAGATCCTCCACGTCATCCACGGATTGCAGCGCGGCGGGCTGGAAAATGGTGTCGTGAATCTTCTGAATCATTTACCTGCCGATCAGTTTGAGCAGGCGGTGTGCTGTTTGGATCAACGCGGCGAAATGGCAGATCGCATCCAGCGTGAGGTGCCGATTGTTGTGCTTGATCGTGGTCGTCACGACCTGCGGGTTCCGCTGCGACTGGCGCGGTTACTGCGCGAACTGCGCCCAGACATCATTCATTGCCGCAACTGGAATGCCTGGCCGGATACCGTGGCTGCGCACTGGCTGAGCGGTCGCCGGGCGACGCTGGTCTGGAGCTTTCACGGTTTTACTGACCGCGACTGGCTGCCCTTGCGCCGCCGTCTGGCTTCCCGTGTACTGGCACGGGCGACTAACCATCTGTTTGCGGTCTGTCATGATGCCGCACGACGCTATGCCAGCGCGTCAGGTCTTGCCGAACGCCGCTTTGACGTGCTGTACAACGGCGTGGATATGTCCCGTTTTGCGCCGTCTCAGAACCGCGAGGAATTGCGCTCACAACTCGGTTTTAAACCTGACGAGATGCTGGTGTTGACGGTCGCCAATCTTATTCCGGTGAAAGATCACTCCAGTCTTGTTCAGGCGATTGCCGCGCTGCCCGCGATGGTTGATAACCCACGAGTGCGCGTTCTGTTTCTCGGTGAAGGCGGGTTACGGCCACATCTGGAGCAACAAATCGCCGAGCTTGGACTGACGCGACAAGTATCTTTGCTGGGTAAGAGCGATCAGGTTGCCGACTATCTCGCGGCGGCAGATGTCTTCGTGCTGCCCAGCCGTCTGGAGGGAATGAGCAACGCGATCCTGGAGGCAATGGCCAGCGGTCTGCCGGTGATCGCCCGGCGGGTTGGTGGTAATCCTGAGCTGGTCGTCGATGGCAACACTGGCTTGTTGTGCGAGCCGGACGATGTTGCTGATCTCTCCGCTGCCATCAGTCGCCTGATTACGGATGGTGAATTGCGCTTACAAATGGGACAGGCCGCCCGTCAACGCGCCCATGATGTGTTTTCGATCAAGGCCATGATGATGGCATATGGCCATTTTTATCGCCGCATCGCAACCGGACAGCCCTAAACAGACCACTGAAAATGTGACGGGTTGGCGGGCATCTTAACTGATGCCGTGCAGGACGCCTGTATCGATCTGGCGATCAGCGTTTGAGTGCTCGCACCTGATCCAGGATCGCGGGGGCATCCCATTCCAGCTCACCGGTGGCGCTATAGACCAACTGACCCTGGGGGTCGATGATAAACGTGGTCGGCAGGCCGATGACGGGATAGCGCTGTGCGATCTCAGTGTCGGCGTCCATCAGCAGCGGGAAACTGACTGGAGTCGTCGATAAAAAGGCTTTGATCGCGTCGGCAGCGTCGCCGACATTGATCCCGATGACTGCGATCCCATCACCTGCCAAGAGGTCATGTGCGCGTTGCAGTGTCGGCATCTCGGCGAGGCATGGCGGACACCAGGTCGCCCAGAAGTTAAGGATCACGGGCTTGCCCCGATAGTCCGCCAGCCGAATGGTCTGGCCGGCGATGTCGGGCAGTGCAAAGTCGGGCGCAGGCGCCTGGTCTTCAATGGGGAGCAGTTGTTCCTCCGCTGCGGCATCCGTGCTGGCACCAAGCCAGCAGCAACTTAAGATCAGTAACGTGCGCAGTAGGTGTGTCATCGAAGCCTCGTGAATTTCGTCGCCACCAGCGGTCTGCCGACTGGCTCCAGCATGGGATGACTATCATGCCAGTTTGCCGCCCATCGACCTACTGTTGAGTTTAGACCGCAATGGGTGCGCGAATCGCTGGATGTGGCGCGTATCCGCTGATCTCGATATCGGCGATGTCATACTCAAAGAGACTGGCAGGACGACGCTTGAGGGTGAGTCTGGGTAGCGGGCGCGGCTCGCGGGTGAGCTGCGTGAAAACGATATTCTCGGTCAGGTGATTACGATAGAGATGCAGGTCGCCGAAGGTGTGAATAAAGTCACCCACATCCAGATCGCACTGCTGGGCGATCAAATGGGTCAGCAGGGCGTAACTGGCGATGTTGAACGGCACCCCGATAAACAAGTCGGCGCTGCGCTGATAGAGCTGGCAGGACAGACGCCCCCTGGCGACATAGAACTGGAACAGACAGTGACAGGGCGCAAGCGCCATGCGTCCAGCATGGACATTGTTTTGGGGACTTTGCGATTCATCGGGTAGATCCGCCGGATTCCACGCCGACACCAGCAGGCGGCGCGAATCCGGGCGGGCGCGGATGGTGGCGACCAGTTCAGCAAGCTGGTCGATGACTCGCCCGTCAGGACAGCGCCAGCTACGCCACTGTGCGCCATAGATCGGTCCGAGATCGCCCTCTGCGGTCGCCCATTCGTTCCAGATGCTCACGCCCTGCGCTTGCAGCAAGCGGTTGTCGGTCGAGCCGGACAGAAACCACAGCAGTTCGTGGATCACGCTTTGGACATGGATGCGTTTGGTCGTGAGCAGCGGAAAGCCGTCGCGCAGATCGAAACGCACTTGCCGTCCAAACACCGAACGGGTGCCCACGCCGGTACGGTCAGGTTTATCGATGCCCTCGTCGATGACCGTGCGCAGCAGTTCCAGATAGCTGCGCATCGCTCAGACGGTTTCCTGAATCATTTCATGGGCCAGCAGCAGCGAATGTCCATCCATTTCGGGTGGAACTGGCAGTCCCATCAGCGTCAGCACGGTCGGTGCAATATCCTTCAGTCCGCCACCAATCGACAGCCGCCAGGGCACCGCATCGATGATCAGACAGGGCACCGGATACAGCGTGTGCTGGGTATGCGGCGCGCCAGTGACCGGATCGACCATCTCGTCGCAGTTGCCGTGATCGGCTGTGAGAATCACCGAATAGCCCGCCGCGACCGCTGCGTCGATCACCCGTCCGGCCTCGCGATCCAGCGCCTCGACCGCCGCAATCACCGCCTCGCGCACGGCGGTATGACCGACCATGTCGCCGTTGGCAAAGTTGACCACGATGAACGGATAGACCTGACGTTGAAGCGCCGCGACCACCTGGTCAGCCACGGCTGGCGCACTCATTTCAGGTTGCAGGTCATAGGTGGCCACTTTAGGCGAGGGGATCAGCGCACGGTCTTCACCGGGAAAGGGTTCATCCCGCCCGCCATTGAAAAAGAAGGTGACATGCGCGTATTTCTCAGTCTCCGCACAGTGAAACTGCGCGTAACCCTGTTCGCTCAAAACCTGTCCCAGCGTGGTCTTGGGCTGGTCGTGATCAAAAGCGACCGGCAGGCCAAAACGCCGGTCATATTCCATCATGCAGGTGACTTGTGCGCCGGTCATGCCACGCCGGTCGAAGTGGTTGAAGTCCGATTGAACCAGCGCCGCAACCATCTGGCGCGGACGGTCTTTGCGAAAATTGCAGTGAATCACCTGATCGCCGTTCTGAATCCGCTCGCCGCCGCGAATGACCGTGGGACGGATGAATTCATCATCTTCACCAGCAGCATAAGCGGCTTCAATGGCCTCACGCGCACTGTCCGCAGCGCGACCCTCGCCATCGACCAGCGCCCGCCAGGCCAATTCGGTGCGCTCCCAGCGGTTGTCACGATCCATTGCATAGTAACGTCCTGAAACAGTGGCAATCTGTCCGCCAGCGCGTTCGAGTGCCGCCTCGACCAGTTCCAGATAATTGAGCACTGAGCGCGGTGGCGTATCGCGCCCATCGGCGAACAGATGCACCAGCGGACGAGCACCCTGAGCCTGACAGAGTTCGATCAGCGCCACTAGATGATTGACATGACTGTGAACGCCACCATCGGAAACCAGTCCCATCAGATGGATCGGACGGCTATGTGCCGCAGTGGCTTGTGCAGCAGCCACCAGCACCGGATTGGTGAAAAATTGGCGATCCTGAATTGCCCGGTCGATCAGCACCAGATCCTGAAGCACCACGCAGCCCGAACCGAGCGACATGTGCCCAACTTCCGAGTTTCCCATCTGACCATCTGGCAGTCCGACCGCCAGCCCGGATGCTTCAATGGCGGTATGGGGATGAGTCGCAAACTGGCGGTCAAGATTCGGGGTGTACGCCAGCGCCACGGCGTTATTGGCCTTCGATGGATTCAGACCAAAGCCATCGAGGATGATCAGAATCACCGGTCGGCGGGGTGCATGGTTCGTGAAATCAGTCATCAGTTGTTTCCTTTAACCTGTCAGGCAAAGTCATTGACCACCGGCAGCGCCGGTCGTTCAAGAGCAATAAAAATCTGTTGCGTGGTCAGCGAAGAGTCAGTCGGGAACGCGCACCCGCAGAAAACAGGCAAAACGCGGGAGACCCTGCTCCGTCTCACCCTGATATTTGAACGTGACAAGACTGCCGACCGGCGGCGGGCGGCGACGTTCGGCATCGGTGAAACCGCTGCCAAGACGAAAACGCCGACCTGCGGCGTCCTCGACCAGCAGCGCACCCAGCATCCCCTGATATTTCCCCCTGCCGGGAAGCTGCGCGATCACTGTCGCTTCGGCGTCCAGATATGGCTTGACTTTGAGCAGGTCATCGGTGCGTCCGGCGCGGTAGCGGGAGTCGTCACGATGCATCATCAGTCCCTCGCCGCCCGCCTGAATCACGGCATCCAGATGCTGCATCAGTTCAGCATGACCGGCCACCCGAAACTGTTCGACAAGCCTGAGATAAGGGCTGCGGGCAGCAGGAATCAATGTTCTGAGCATCTGAAGACGCTGGCCAAAGGTGGCGTCAGGCGTGGGTTGATCAAATACCATCAAGCGGATCTGACGCCAGTCATCCGGGTCAGGTTGCTGTCGTCTCACCGCGCCGGACAGACGTTCGAAGGTGCCGCGCCCCATCCAGAGTTCGCCATCCAGTGGAACCGCAGGAAAACCAGCCGTGAACCAGTTGGGTGCGTGGATCGGATGTCCGCCACGACTGACCAGCCGCTCGCCATCCCAGAAGGCGCGCATCCCGTCGAGCTTTTCACTGACCCAATACGCCGAGAGATCGACGCCTTCGGCGTAGATGTTCGCCAGCATCAAGGCTGGTCTTGCTGTCGGGGAGGCGACAGGTTCCGTGACATCCTGTGCCATGACGTCGAGCGATGACAGCATCAGGCAGAGGAACAGCCATCCTGGAACCAATCCTGTCATGTCAGCAATCAGCTTTTGGCATGTCGTGCCACGGCATCACGCAGTGGCTCAAGCAGTGCGGTCACGGCGTCATGCTTCATCTTCCAGCTTGCCTTGTTGACGACCAGACGCGAGCTGATGTCGGCGATATGTTCCAGTGGAACCAGTCCGTTGGCTTTGAGCGTGCTGCCGCTCTCGACCAGATCGACGATCAGATCCGCCAGACCGACCAGCGGCGCAAGTTCCATTGAGCCATAGAGCTTAATGATCTCAACCTGCTGGCCTTTGGCGGCGAAATAACGCTCTGCGCTATGGACATATTTGGTGGCGATGCGCAGTCGGCGTGAGGTTGGCATCGGGGTATCCGGACGTCCGGCCACCATCAGGCGACAGCGCGCGATTCCCAGATCCAATGGTTCATAGAGTCCTTCGCCGCCATGTTCCAGCAGCACGTCTTTGCCGGAGACGCCAAGATCCGCCGCGCCATATTGCACATAGGTCGGCACGTCGCTGGCGCGGATGATGACGAACCTGACCTGCGGATGGCTGGTATCCAGGATCAGCTTGCGGCTCGTCTCAGGATCTTCCAGCGGAGCGATGCCAGCATGGGCGAGCAGCGGCAGGGTCTGTTCGAGGATGCGCCCCTTGGAGAGCGCAATGGTCAGGGGTGCGTTTAGAGTCATGGCGTGGTCATCTGGCTGCTGCCCGGAATGCGCCGGATCTGCGCACCCAGGGCGAGGAGTTTGGATTCAATGCTGTCATAGCCACGATCCAGATGATAAACGCGGTCAACCAGCGTCTCGCCGGAAGCAACCAAACCAGCCAGCACCAGCCCCGCTGAAGCACGCAGGTCGGTGGCCATTACGGGCGCAGCCGTCAGACGCTCGACCCCACGACAGATGGCGACATTGCCCTCAATGCGGATGTCAGCGCCCATGCGCTGTAATTCCGGGACGTGCATGAAACGGTTCTCAAAAATCGCCTCAGTAACCGTCCCGACGCCATCGGCGATACTGTTGAGCGCACAGAACTGCGCCTGCATGTCAGTTGGAAAAGCCGGATGCGGCGCAGTGTGGATATCCACCGCCAGCGGACGGCGACCTTGCATGTCAAGTTCGATCCAGTCGTTTCCACTGCTGATGTCGGCACCGGCCTCGCGCAGTTTCTGCACCACGGCATCCAGACAATCCGGCTGGGTCTGTTCAACCCGCACCCGTCCGCCGGTCATGGCCGCGCCGACCAGAAACGTGCCGGTCTCGATCCGATCTGGCATCACCCGATAGCTGCCACCTGCGAGTCGCTCGACGCCCTGGATGTGGATGCTGTCAGTCCCGGCACCCTCGATTCGGGCACCGAGTGCATTCAGAAAATTGGCCAGGTCGATGACTTCAGGCTCACGCGCTGCGTTTTCGATCAGGGTTTCGCCCTGTGCCAGGGTCGCCGCCATCATCAGATTCTCGGTGCCGGTCACGGACACCATCTCCATCACCAGATTCGCGCCCCGCAAACGTTGCGCCCGCGCCCGGATATAGCCGTTCTCAACGCTGATCTCGGCACCCATTTTGCGCAGCCCATCGAGATGGAGATTGACCGGACGGGCACCAATGGCACAGCCACCGGGCAGCGAGACATCAGCGTGTCCGTAGCGAGCCATCAGCGGACCCAGCACCAGGATCGAGGCGCGCATGGTTTTAACCAGTTCATAGGGCGCGGCAAAGCTGGTGAGCGTGACAGGTTCGGTCTGTACCTGACCAGTTGTTGTATCGTGTGTCAAATGCGCACCGAGACGCACCAACAGCGCGAGCGTGGTGGTGATGTCGCGCAGTCGCGGGATGTTGGCGAGCGTCACTGGCGCATCGGCCAGCAGCGTGGCGGCCAGGATCGGCAGCGCCGCATTTTTTGCGCCCGAAGCGCACACCTGACCCTGCAATGCAGAGCCACCGTTGATTAGAAGTTTGTCCATGAATGATGATGAAACCGGAGGGGCGGAATGATTGGAGATGGTTCGACAGACTTGCGACGAGCGGCTTGACTGAATAGTCGCAAGCCTACGACATGACCGGCAGGATACCCTCAAGGTTCGAGACCGCCGCGATCCGCTTGAGTGCGTCCGGGATCTGGCGCCAGGTTAGACGGATGCCCTGTGCCTGTGCCAGCTCGACGCATTCGAGCAGAAACGCCAGCCCCGCGCTGTTGGCCGACTCCAGACCGGACAGGTCAAACTCCAGCTCAGTACAGCGCTGTCTGGCCTGATTCCGTAACAGGACAGTGATCTCAGCGATCAGACTGGTCACGGTGGTGAAATCGAGATTCCCGGACAGACACCAGCGGCCAGCACCGCATGGGATCAAGTCGGATGCAGGTGTCATTCCAGTCCCTGACGATTCATGTCGCCCAGCTTGGCAATCAGTCCATTGACCCCGGACTTGCGAATTTCGTCATTGAAGCTGTTGCGATAGTTGCCGACCAGACTGGCGTTATTGATCACGACATCGTAGACCTGCCAGCGGCCATTGCCGTTATGCATCCGGTAATCAACCGGGATCGGTGCCGCGCCAGGCGCGACCACTTCGGTGGCGACGGTGACGGTTGATGGTTTGCTGCCGGGCTTGGCTGGCTGATAGCGGATCTCTTGACCGGAATAGCTCAGAAGCGCCCGTGCATAGGTGCGGATCAGCACCTGCTTGAAGGCATTCACCATCTGGCGCTGCTGGTCAGGCGTGATCTGACGCCAGTTCTGACCCATCGCGCCCTGGGTAATGCGCTCGAAATCGAAATGCGGGGCAACGGTGGTGTCAATCATGTCATAGATCAGCGCAGGCTTACGCTCGACCTCGCTACGACGCTGCTCCAGCGTTTTGATGATCTGTTCTGCGGTATGCCTGACTAGCTCGACAGGATCATCCGCCGCCGCAAACAGATTGCCGCTCCATAACAGCGGCAACACACAAGAAACCATGCGTAAAAAGGCGCGTCGCTGAAACATCAGCCACTTTCTCCTGCTTTTTTGAAAAGAAACTGACCGATCATCTGTTCGAGGATCAGTGCTGACTGGGTATTGGTGATCTGGCCGCCGTCGTGCAGATAGTCCTGACTGCCACCCGGTTCCAGACCAACATACTGTTCGCCGAGCAGTCCAGCAGTGAAGATGTTGGCAAAGGTGTCGTCAGGAATGGTGTCGATGCCAGCGTCGATGCGCAGGGTGACGATCGCCTCATAGGTCGCTTTGTCGAATCCAACCGCTTCCACCCGTCCGATGCGCACCCCGGCCATCGTCACTGGCGCGCGCACCTTGAGACTGCCGGCATTGCTGAAACGTGCCGTCAAGCGATAGCCCTCGGTGCTGGCGTTCAGATTGAGATTGCTGACGCTCATCGCCAGAAAAAACAGCGCGAGTATCCCAACCGCCATGAAAGCACCGACCATGACCTCGATCTGGTGTCGTTTATCCATCCTGTCAGCCTCCAAACATCAATGCAGTCAACACGAAATCAACCCCCAGCACAATCAGCGCCGCATGGACGACGGAGCGGGTCGTCGCGCTGCTGACACCGGCGGCAGTCGGTACGCTGTCATACCCCTGAAACAGCGCAACCCAGGTGACGATCACCCCGAACGCCAGACTCTTGATGAGTCCATTCAGGATGTCTTCCTCAAAATCGACCTTCGCCTGCATCTGGCTCCAGAACGCACCGTCATCGACTCCCAGCAGCCCGACCCCAACGAAATAGCCGCCAAGGACGCCGACGGCGCTGAAGATGGCCGCCAGCAGCGGCATGGCCAGAATGCCACCGAACAGACGTGGAGTGAGGATGCGCCGCACTGGATCGACCGCCATCATCTCCAGCGCGGAGAGCTGTTCGGTCGCCTTCATGAGACCGATCTCGGCAGTCAGTGACGAACCGGCGCGCCCGGCCACCAGCAACGCCGTGACCACAGGCCCCAGTTCGCGCACCAGCGAGGTCGCCACCATCACGCCCAGACTCTGCTCCGCGCCGAATTGGGCGAGGACATAATAGCCCTGAAGTCCAAGCACCATGCCAACGAATAGCCCTGAGATGCCGACGATCAGCAGTGACAGGACGCCGACATTAAAGATCTGCGCCCAGAGCAGACGTGGACGGCGTAGGATTTCACCGATGCCCAGGACGCTGCGGACAAACAGCAGATGCGCCCGTCCCAGTCGCTCCAGCGCGTCCAGCCCGGTGCATCCGAGACGCGCCAGCGCGTTCAGGCGCATCAGGCCGTCCCCCGCAGCAGATCGTCTTGCAATGCTGGCGCCGGATAGTGAAAGTGCATGGGGCCATCTGGCAGACCGTCCATGAACTGGCGCACTTCCTCTGATGGATCGGCGGCGATCTCTGCTGGCGTCCCGTGCGCGATGATGCGTCCTTCCGAAATCACGTAGAGCAGATCAGCGATGCTGGCGGTCTCCTGAACATCGTGCGAGACCAGAATGCTGGTCAGACCGGCGGCATCATTGAGCTGGCGGATCAGGGTCATCAGCATTCCCATCGAAATCGGATCTTGCCCGGTAAAGGGTTCGTCATAGAGCAGCAGCAACGGGTCGAGCGCAATCGCACGGGCGAGCGCCACCCGCCGCGCCATACCGCCCGACAGTTCGTGTGGCAGCAGATCCCGCGCACCGCGCAGACCGACAGCTTCCAGCTTTAGCAGCACCAGCTTGCGCAGCATCGACGGCGACAGATCAGTGTGTTCACGCAGTGGATAGGCGACATTCTCAAAAACCGTCAGGTCCGTCAGGAGTGCGCCACTCTGAAACAGCATCCCCATCCGGCGACGCAGGCGGAACAACCCGGCTTTGTCGAGCTGCTGCACATCCTCGCCAGCCACCGTGATGGTGCCCGCGTCAGGACGCAGTTGTCCGGTGATCAGCTTGAGCAGCGTGGTCTTACCGCTACCGCTCTGTCCCAAGATGGCCGTCACTGATCCAGAACGGATGTCGAGGTTCAGGTCATCAAAGATCAAGTGCGACCCGCGCCGAAAGGTTAAACCACGGACACAGACCAGCACCTCAGCGTCAGTGACAATCTCAGCATGTGAGGTGTGTGACCCGGAGACAGGGACATCGCTTTGAGTGTTTTGCAACAGAGTGGGTGTGATCTCGCCATCCATTCGACCGGTTCCGTCATGGTTTCGCCGCTCAGGTGTCCGGTTAGACGGCAGTGGCGAAAGTTGGCCATTTTGGGGGGGGGATAGGGGTGCGTCAAGTCGCCACGCATGGACATTGCCCGCCATCTGCATTTCGCCTAACCTCATGATCCGAGAATCAAGACAACCTAGAAGGATGCGTGACGGATGACAGCAAGACGATACCTGGGATCACGACAGGCCGACCTCGCGCCTGGCGAGTCTGAACGGATCCAGCGGCTCGGACGCGCCGTGATTGAGACCGAGGCGGCTGCGGTCACGGCGCTGGCGGCGCGCATCGACGCCGCGTTTGTTATCGCTTGTCAATATATGCTCGCCTGCGCGGGTCGTATCGTGGTACTCGGCATGGGTAAATCCGGGCATGTCGGCGGCAAGATCGCCGCGACCCTGGCCAGTACCGGAAGCCCGGCTTTTTTCGTGCATCCCGGCGAAGCCAGTCACGGCGATCTGGGGATGATCACCCCGCAGGACGTGGTGCTGGCTATTTCCAACTCCGGCGAGACCGAAGAGCTGTTGAGAATCCTGCCGATTCTCAAGCGACTGGGTGTACCGCTGATCACCCTGAGCGGCAGGCGCGAGTCCACACTGGCGCGTGAGGCCGATGCCAGTCTCGATATCAGTGTCGCCAGCGAAGCCTGCCCGTTGGGTCTGGCGCCCACGTCAAGCACCACCGCCGCACTGGTCATGGGTGATGCGCTGGCCATTGCACTGCTCGAAAGTCGCGGTTTCACGGCAGAGGATTTCGCCCGTTCGCATCCGGCTGGCGCGCTCGGACGCCGTCTGCTGCTGCGGGTCAGCGATGTCATGCACCGGGGTGAGCGCCTGCCCTGCGTAACCCTCGGCACGCCACTGTTGGCAACCCTGGAGGAGATGTCACGCAAAGGTCTGGGGATGAGCGCCGTGATTGATGCCGAGGGGGTGCTGGCCGGGATCTTTACCGATGGCGATCTGCGACGGGCGCTAGATCGCAGGGTCAACGTCCATCAGACACCAATTGATACGGTCATGACGCGCCACTGCACCACGGTCTCTGCCGAGGCGCTTGCCGCCGAGGCGCTCCAGTTGATGGAATCAAAATCAATCAACGGTTTGCTGGTACTCGATGCGGCGCGGCGTCCGGTCGGCGCACTCAACATGCACGACCTGCTGCGGGCTGGCGTGGTGTAATCGTGGATAAGCTATCAGATTGGATGAGCCATGTTTAAATCGGTGCGACCTGTCACAGACTGGCATGGTTTAATTCTGCGGTTTTCGGTCAGTTCATCAGGAGACATCAACCGATGCAGGATATTCAGGAACGTGCGGCCCGGATTCGTCTGGTGATCTTCGATGTCGACGGGGTGCTGACTGATGGCAGCCTGTTTCTGGGTGATGATGGTCAGGAATACAAAGCGTTTCATTCGCGTGATGGTCTCGGAATGACATTGCTTCAGGACACCGGCGTCCAGCTCGCGGTGATTACCGGACGCACCTCGCAGGTGGTACGCAGTCGGATGGAAAGCCTTGGTATTTCAAATGTGTATCAGGGTTATCAGGACAAACTCCCGCCTTATGAAGAGCTAAAAGCGCGGTTGTCGCTCACCAATGAGATGGTTGCCTATGTCGGCGATGATCTGGTCGACTTGCCGGTCATGCGTCGTGTCGGTCTGGCGATTGCCGTCAGCGATGCGCATCCGCGCGTCCGGCAACATGCGCACTGGCATACCCGGGCCGGTGGTGGGCGCGGCGCGGCGCGTGAAGTCTGTGAGCTGATTCTGGATGCCCAGGGCAACCTGGAGCGGGTCATGGCACAGTTTTAATGCATCCCTGCGGCCAATGAGCCATCGACTGACGCGTCCGGCGTTCACGCTACTCGCCTGGTCACCACGGCAATGGCTGCTGGGTGCGCTGTTTGGTGTTTCCGGCTTGCTAGCCTGGTGGCTGTTGCGGCAGTTTTCCGACGTGCTCGTTCCGCCAGTCGAACGGGTGCGTCAACCTGATTATGTGGTGCTGAACTTTGTCGCCGTTGAAACCGACGCAACCGGTCAGCCTGAGCGGCGTCTGATGGCGACTGAGCTGCGTCACTTTGTCACTGAAAACCGTTCTGAACTTGACCAGCCGCATCTGGAACTGTTCCAGTCCGATGGTTCACCTTGGGAAGGTCGGGCGCGGGAAGGGCTGGTCTTCGCGGATGGCGACCAGATCCGCCTGATCGGAGATGTCCAACTGGATCGAGCCGCCCAGGGAGCGCGGCGGGCGACCCATCTGGAGACCCAACAGATCGAGATCTGGCGTCAACAGTCGCTTGCCGAGACGGATCTGCCGGTACTGATCCGTAGCGACGACGATGTGCTGACCGCAACCGGGATGCAGCTCTGGTATGCCGAGCCGTCACGAACCATTTTTCATGGCCGCGCTCGCATCCGGTTTGCGCCCGACATTCCATCACGCACCCCGGCACAGGAGATCAAGCCGTCAATTACCCCGCCCTAAAGGACGGGGCTTGTGGCTGCACTCGAACCATCCGTTGTTGTCATCGTGCGCCACGCGAGGCGAATTGACATTCGCCCTTGCAGCGATATTGATCGCCGCGTTTTGATCCGCATTCGCAACGTGTCCACAGGAGACACATTGAAAACGGGATTGGGATTTGCGATTGGCTTTGTCAAGATGCCCGCAAGCCGCGCATTGGCGCGAGGTATTGCGAGGATCAACATACTGGACAACAACGCCTTCCCGCTTCGCTTTGTACGCAATAAACGATTGAAGCTGAAAGAACGACCAACCGCTGTGTTTGGCTCTGTCGGATTTCCGAACCGTCGTCCGTTCACGGATATGCTTGAGCTGCTCAAGTTTGATTCCGCGCCCGGTGTCTTTGGCTTTCGCGACGAGCGTCTTGGAAAGAACGTGGTTCTGATTTCTCCTGAATCGCGCTTCGTTGCGCCGGATACGCTGCAAGTGGCGACGCGCCGACCGCGATCCACAGGCTTGCAAGGATTGTCTGAGTGCGTGGTCACGACGGCGGGTATTCTCAACCGTTTCACCAGAGAACGCTTCGCCGTCCGAATCACAGGCGATTTGAACGATGCCAAGGTCAACCCCAATAAACCCGTTCGGGTCAATCGGCGGTGCGGTGGGTGTTTCAATCACCAGCAACAAATAGAACACCCCGTCAACCCGAACCAAATCAGCTTGTCCATGCCCACGGCCAAATTGAAGGCGCTGGTAGTCGCCCATGTGCATCGCGACAGTCAACCGACCTTGCAGGGTCAGGATACTGGCCGCTTCCAATCCCTTGAAACTCAGAATCCGTTGATCGTAAACGACTGCGCCAGTCGGTTTAAACACGCATTGTTTCGATTTGTCGCGCTTGTAGGCGTCAACGACCTTGGCAATCGCTCGAATCGTCAACTGCGCCGACAAACCAAATTGCTTCCGAACGTGCGCATACACCAGTTTCTGCAAAACAAACTTGGACGCGCATTGCTCCCGAAACGCCACGTCGGCAATGACGTCACACGCCGCATTGAAGACACGCATGGTGTCTTCCAACGCCTTGCGTTGCGTGTCATCCGGGATTAGCTTGATTTGCAGAGTGGTTTTCATATTGACGATAATATTCACAAAGGAACATACATGTCAAATCAACCAGCGTCTGACCGCGCTTTGCGCGGTGCGCTATCCTTCCCCGGCATAAATGCCGGGGCTTCTCGCGCAATTCGGGTAAAGATCGCTCTCTCAGGTCATCAGTCCGGGATGTGGTTGCGTAGCGCGACAATCACCGGACTGCTCTTGTCCGTGCTGTTCGGAATGCCGGCCTGGGCGCTCAAGGACGATTCGCAACAGCCCATCCTCATCGAGGCCAACGATGTGGAAGTGCGCGAGGCGAACGCGATCAGCGTCTATGTGGGCAATGTCCAGGTCGATCAGGGCAGTATGCGGCTACTCGCCGACCATGTGACCGTCTACCATCGGGAAAACCGTCAGCCCCGCTTCCTGATCGCGCTTGGCGCACCTGCACACTACCGACAGCAGCTTGATGACGGGCAGGGCGAGGTTGAGGCGTTCGCTAAACGCATGGAATACGATGCCGACAAGGATGAACTGGTGCTGATTGGCGAAGGTCTGCTGATCCAGGGCACCGACCGGCTCGCCAGTGACCGGATCATCTATGACCGCGCCCACCAGCAGTTCCGGGCTGGCGGAGAAGGGCGGGTGAAGATTGCGATCACGCCGAAACAGCAGAAACGGCCGTGAGGAATGCAACGTGACCGTCTTGTCTGCCGAACATCTGAAAAAAAGTTACCGTGGCCGCCCGGTGTTACAGGGGGTCAGCGTCGACGTGAATCCGGGCGAAGTCGTCGGTCTGCTGGGTCCTAATGGCGCGGGCAAGACCACCTGCTTCTATCTGATCGTCGGGTTGATCGCGGCGGATCAGGGACGAATTCTGCTGAATGGACGCGATGTGACGCGCTTGCCGATGCATGCCCGGGCGCGTGCCGGACTCAGCTATCTGGCTCAGGAACCCTCGGTGTTCCGCAAGCTGACCGCCCGCGAGAACATCCTGGCGGTGCTGGAGACTCGCCGCGATCTCAGGCGTCCAGAACGCGAACAGCGTGGCGAGCGTTTGCTTGAGGAACTGGGGATTTCACATGTCAGCGACTCGCTGGCACTGCGTCTTTCGGGTGGTGAACGGCGGCGGCTGGAAATTGCCCGCGCCCTGGCGGTCGAGCCAACCGTGATGCTGCTCGACGAACCCTTTGCCGGGGTCGATCCCATCGCGGTTGGCGAGATCAAGTCGATTATTTCCCATCTGCGCGAGCGGCGGATTGGCGTCCTCATTACTGATCATAATGTCCGCGAAACGCTCGATATCTGCGACCGTGGTTACATCATCAATAACGGCTCTGTCATCGCCGCTGGTACGCCTGCCGAGCTGCTCGCCGACCAGCAGGTTCGCGAAGTCTATCTCGGCGCCAATTTTTCCATGTAGGGGTTGTAAGCCCAAACCGCCGAAAATTCCGTCAGGGTTCGCGCGGCCTCATCGAAATGGGTTCGATCACATCCTGGCAGAGTGATGGAGCCCCCGTTTGTTGATGTAAGTGTTCAGGGCGATGTGGCTCGAATAGCCCA
>CAIUAY010000138.1 GCA_903897335.1 uncultured Chromatium sp.
CTGATGTCGGCAATGAATTCCATCCTGATCACCCCAAGTTGCTCCGGCCAAAAAGCCGGTAGGTTGCGCTACTCCGGGGTGGAAAAAATTCAATGTTGATTTCCCCGGATCCCTGGGAAGTTTTCCATGTTGATTAACATCCAGGGCGGGCAATCGGTGCCCGGAATAGCCGCAGCGTCTGATTCTGACCCGATCAGCGCCACCCAACCGCCGAGGAGTTGACCATATGACACCGACCTATCACCTCATCGCCTCGCCAGACACCTGGATTGAGGGTGAAGCCCTGCGTCAACTGGAGCAGATCGCTCAGCGTCCGGGGATGCGTCAGGTCGTTGGGCTACCGGATCTGCATCCAGGCAAAGGCTATCCGATTGGCGCGGCCTTTTTGAGCGAGCTGATCTATCCGGCGCTGGTTGGCAGCGACATTGGTTGCGGGATGGCGCTGTGGCAGACGGATCTATCGCGGCGCAAATTCAAGCCAGAACGGGCGGCGGAGCGTTTGCAAGGACTCGAAATGCCTTGGAATGGCGAGCTGGCCGACTGGCGGGCGCACTTTAATCTGGAACCGACCGCCTTTGATGCCTCGCTCGGCACTATCGGGGGCGGTAATCACTTTGCCGAAGTGCAGTGTGTCGAGGCGGTGATGGAACCGGCGGTTTTGGCGACGCAGGGCATTGACCCGGATCAACTGCTGCTCCTGGTTCACAGCGGTTCACGCGGGTTGGGCGAAGCCATTCTGCGCGGAATCGTCGATCAGAAGGGTCATCAGGGACTCGATCCTGCCAGCCCCGAAGCGTTGGACTATCTGCGCCAGCACGATCAAGCGCTGCGCTGGGCCGAAGCCAATCGCGGACTGATCGCTCGACGGATGCGCGATGCCCTGAACACGGATGGCGAGCGTCGGCTCGATGTCTGGCACAACCTGGTTCAGCCTTTGAACTGGCACGGCGAACGGCTGTGGCTCCATCGCAAGGGCGCGGCTCCAGCCGACCGGGGAGTGGTCGTGATTCCAGGCTCACGGGGCAGTTTGTCCTATCTGGTGCAACCGCGTACAAGCTGCGACCAAAGCCTGCATTCGCTCGCGCATGGCGCGGGACGCAAGTGGAAACGCGGCGAGGCGCAGAGTCGGTTGAGCGGTCGGCAACGCCCCGAGGATTTGATCACGACGGCGCTCGGCGGACGGGTGATCTGCGAGGACAAGGAACTGCTCTATGACGAGGCACCGGAGAACTATAAAGGCATCGAGCGCGTGGTGGCGGATCTGGTCGATTTCGGGCTGATGGAGATCATCGCCACCCTGCGACCGCTGCTGACCTACAAAGTCCGCCGTCCGGCTCCTCGGCATGGATCGGGACAGCGCCAGCGTCAACCTCAACGAGACCGATCATGAGCGAGTCAACGCTGTGGCTGCAACTTTCCGCCGGTCGCTGTCCAGCCGAATGCGAGTGGGTGGTGGGGCGTCTGGCGCCGATCCTGATCCGCGACTTGACCGAACAGGGGCTGGCCGTCGACGAGATTGCCCGCATACCGGGCGAACATGGCGGCGATGCACGGTCTATCCTATTGCGAGTCAGCGGCGCGGATGCCTCGCTGGTGGTCGCGTCCTGGTTGGGAACTATCCAGTGGATCGGCAACAGTCCCTACCGTCCACGTCACAAGCGCAAGAACTGGTTCGTCAGCGTCGCCGCCTTTCTGGAACCCCAGGCCGAGGCTTGGCATGAGCACGAGATTCGGATCGAGACGCTACGGGCAAGTGGCCCAGGCGGACAGCACGTTAACCGCACCGAAAGCGCCGTTCGGATGACCCATGTGCCCACTGGACTGAGCGTGATCGCTCAGGAAGAACGTTCGCAACACCTGAATCGTCGTCTGGCGCTTGCCCGTCTGGCGAATCTGCTCGCCGAACGCCATGACTCCAGGATGCACGCCGCCGATGCTGCCCGCTGGCGGCAGCATACCAGTCTAATCCGTGGTAATCCGGCACGGGTCTATCGGGGAGCCGACTGGACGCATGAGCGATGATCACCCAACTGCACGGAGATGGCACACGCCCGGCGCGTGGTCACTGACATCAACAAAACCGTCTGCTGGATGGAAAAACAAGCAGGAGATTGACACGGGTATGCGCGAAGGTGTCACCAGTGAAGAGCATGACCGCATCAACGCCCTGGAGCGCGACGTTTCCACTGACGACAGCTCTCTGCTTCGGTTGCCGCCGGGTCAAGCAGCCGCTGGGAGGTGAAGTTGATGGCCATCTGCGGCACATCACGCCGTACCTGATCACCAACCAGATCCATGCCCAGAATCCTGCGTTCCGCCCGCGTGGCCAGCAACAG
>CAIUAY010000139.1 GCA_903897335.1 uncultured Chromatium sp.
AGGGGGTAAAACAACGCTGTTGACACAGCAGGTTCGGGACGATTGAAGTCGAAGAGGCGGTGTTTCGTCAGGGCTCGCACAGGGAGCGCGCCTTCTCGGTCACGGCACAGGTCACTCATCGCTGTTGCTCGCAACCGTTGCGAGCCGTTCGATGAGCACGGCGTGCGCGAGCAGGGCTGACCGATTGGCTCCGGAGAGATCGAAAGTGCCCATCGCTATGTGGTTCAGCAACGTCTTAAACGTCCCGGTGCCTGGTAGGCCATCGCGCAAGCCGAGCACATGTTCACCTGACGATTAGTCAATCGCGCCAACGGTCAATGGGAGGGGTACTGGCACGCTCTGTCTGATCAAGCAAGCAGCATGACAGATCAACCTGGCGCATCACTATTGGTCGCACCCTATGCAACTGGCTCACTGGCCATCGCTGAGGTCGGCACACTATAATCAAAAGTTTTCATGACCAGGAGTCAACATGCTCGATCTTAACCCCATTGTTTTCCAGATCAACGACCTGCGGGGACGCCTGGAGTCTCTCAGGGGGTATCTTTGACTATGCTAACCGCCAGGAACGTCTGACCGAAGTCCTGCGTGAGCTTGAGGATCCGACTATCTGGAACGATCCCAGCCGCGCCCAGGCGCTGGGTCGGGAGCGCGCTGCGCTGGAAGCGGTGGTCATCACCATTGACGAGCTGACTTCAGCCCTGACCGATGCCGATGATCTGCTGTCAATGGCTGTGGAAGAGGGCGATGAGGCCACCGTCGAGTCACTGGCTGCGGATCTCCAGCGCCATGAGGGGAGGGTGGCTGAACTGGAGTTCCGTCGCATGTTTGCAGGTGAGATGGACTCGAATAATGCTTTTGTGGACATTCAGGCTGGCTCAGGTGGTACCGAGGCTCAGGACTGGGCGGAGATGCTGCTGCGGATGTATCTACGCTGGGGCGAGCGGCGCGGCTTCAAGACCGATCTGATGGAGGTTTCGCCGGGAGATGTGGCAGGGATCAAGTCAGCGACGATCAAATATGAGGGTGATTATGCCTTCGGCTGGCTGCGTACCGAGATTGGCGTACATCGTCTGGTGCGAAAATCGCCGTTTGATTCAGGCAATCGCCGTCACACCTCCTTTGCATCGGTGTTCGTGTCACCTGAGGTTGATGACAGCATCGACATCGAGATCAATCCGGCAGACCTGCGGATCGATGTCTATCGGGCGAGCGGCGCGGGTGGCCAGCATGTCAACCGTACCGAGTCAGCGGTGCGTATCACCCATCTTCCTACCAACACCGTGACCCAGTGTCAGAATGATCGTTCCCAGCATAAGAACAAAGATCAGGCGATGAAGCAGCTCAAAGCCAAGCTCTATGAGCTGGAGATGCAGAAACGTCGGGCGACCCAGCAGGCACTTGAAGAGACCAAGTCAGACATCGGCTGGGGCAGCCAGATCCGTTCCTATGTGCTGGATCAATCGCGCATCAAGGATCTGCGTACCGGCGTTGAAACCGCCAATACCCAGTCGGTGCTTGACGGGAATCTCGATCCCTTTATTGAGGCCAGCCTGAAGAGCGGTCTGTAAGACGATTTCCTGCTTTCCCCTCACCCCAACCACTCTCCCCAGCGGGGAGAGGGGCTTTCATGGCATTTCTGACCTGCGCTTTTCCAGAAATCGCCGAACGGACTGGAGCCTCCAAGCGAATGAATAAATCCCAGATCGAGACGAATCCACCGCCAAAGCCCGACGAGGCACAGGACGAAAACAAGCTGATCGCGCAACGGCGCGAAAAGCTCATGCACCTGCGCGAGCAGGGCAACGCCTTTCCGAATGACTTTCGGCGCGATCATGTCGCTAGTGAACTTCTGGCTACCTATGGCGAACAGGACGCCGAAACGCTGGCCTCGCAAGCACTGCGGGTCAAGGTAGCCGGACGTCTGATGACCCGGCGTGTCATGGGCAGGGCCAGTTTTGCGCATCTTCAGGATCTGTCTGGTCAGATCCAGATCTTCGTGCAGCGTGATCTGCTCGGAGAAGATGCCTATGCCCGCTTCAAGCGTGATCTGGATCTCGGCGACATCCTCGGTGTCGAGGGGGTGCTGTTCAAGACCAAGACCGATGAACTCTCGATTCGCTGCGACAGTCTCAGCCTGCTGACCAAGGCGCTGCGGCCACTGCCTGAAAAGTTCCACGGTCTGACCGACATGGAGAGCCGCTATCGCCAACGGTATCTGGATCTGATCATGAACAGTGGCACCCGCGAGACGTTTCGCATCCGCACTGCCATCGTCGCCTTCATCCGCGAGTATCTCAATGGTCGGGGGTACCTGGAGGTCGAGACCCCGATGATGCAGACAATCCCTGGCGGGGCGGTCGCACGTCCTTTCGTCACGCACCATAACGCGCTGGATATGCAGTTATTCCTGCGCATTGCCCCGGAGCTGTTTCTCAAGCGGCTGGTGGTCGGCGGGCTAGAAAAAGTTTATGAAATCAACCGCAATTTCAGAAACGAAGGACTCTCGACGCGGCATAACCCTGAGTTCACCATGCTGGAATTCTATGAAGCCTATGCGGATTATCGGGATCTCATGGACTTAACCGAGGATCTGCTGCGCCAGATGGCGCTGGCGGTACTCGGTCGCACCCGAATCGACTATCAGGGCGCGAGCTACGAGTTTGGCCAACCCTTTGCCCGGATGTCGGTGCGCGACTCAATCCTGCACTTCAATCCTGAACTGATACCCGCCGATGTGGATACGCTGGAGCGGGCGCGTGAGGCGGCGGAGCGGCTGAAAATTCCCGTCAAACCGACCTGGGGACTTGGCAAAGTGCAGATTGAACTGTTCGAGCAGACCGTCGAGAGTCGGCTATCCGACCCGACCTTCATCACCCAGTATCCAACCGAAGTGTCGCCGCTGGCGCGGCGCAATGACGACAATCCATTCGTCACGGATCGTTTCGAGTTCTTCGTCGGTGGGCGCGAGATCGCCAATGGTTTCTCTGAGCTGAACGACGCCGAGGATCAAGCCGAGCGTTTCCGGGCGCAGGTCGCCGAAAAAGATGCCGGCGACCTGGAAGCGATGTATTACGACGCTGACTATGTCCGCGCTCTGGAACATGGGATGCCACCCACGGCGGGGGAGGGGATCGGCATCGACCGGCTGGTGATGCTGTTCACTGACTCGCCTTCGATCCGCGATGTCCTGCTGTTTCCGCACATGCGACCGGAGACGATCATCTGAGCGGCACGGAATGCGATTACTCATCCTGACCAGTGCCCTGATGCTGTTCACGCTGGGCGCGGTCGCCGGTCAGCGTGAGGATTTTCTGGCCGCTGAACAGGCGTTCAAACGCGGCGACCGGGTGCGTTTCGCCGCGCTTGCCGAAACCCTGCGCGATTATCCGCTTTATCCTTATCTGCGTTTTACCGATCTGTCCGCCCATCTGGAGACGGCTGCCGAGTCTGACATCGAGGCGTTTCTTGCCGCTGACCCGGATTCACAACTCGCTGCGCGTCTGCGTATCGCCTGGCTGCGACGGCTGGCCGCCGCTAGCCGCTGGTCAGACTATGCCCGTCTCTATCGACCTGATGACTCGGTGGAGCGTCGCTGTCTCGATCTGCGGTCATTGATCGAGACCGGTCGCCGCGACGAAGCGATGCCACAGGTCGCGTCGCTCTGGCTGTCAGCGCGCGCTCAACCCGATGTCTGCAATCCGGTTTTTGCTGTTTGGCAACAGACTGGTCAGTTGACGCCTGAGCTGGTTTGGGCGCGCATTCGTCTCGCCATGGAATCTAGCGAGACGGCGCTTGCCCGCGCACTTGGAAAATTGCTGCCGGATGCCGAGCGTGTCTGGCTCGAACGCTGGTTGGCAGTAGACCAGCATCCCACGCTGGTCATCGCTGCGGATCAATTCGGAACCGCACACCCCATGCGGGCGGCAATTCTGTCTGATGGGATTGCGCGGCTGGCACAACAATCGCCAGAGGATGCCGCCCGTTCACTCACGCGCTGGCATGATTGGCTGGATGTCGATCCAGCGGCAGCTGATCGCGCACATGCTGCCGTTGGTCGCGCACTGATCCAGATCGGTGATCGACAAGGGCTGGATTTTTGGGATGGTCTGCGGGCAACGGCTGACAATCTCAGCGAGCAGGAGGCACGGTTGCGTGCCGCCATCGGCCTGCGGGCATGGGACTGGCTCGCCACCTGGATCGCACGCATGCCGGACAGTCCCGAAAAGCGTGATCGCTGGCTGTACTGGCAGGGCCGCGCCGAAGAACAGCTCGGACGTTCCACCGAAGCCGCCGCCCGCTTCGTGCAGGCGGCGCAGCAGCGCAGTCTCTGGGGCTTTCTGGCGGCAGATCGCATTGGTCAGCCGTATCATCTGACCGACGCACCGACCCCGGCTGAGCCTGAACGGATACAGCGACTCATGCAGAGTCCAGCCTTTGCGCGTCTTCAGGAACTGGACGCGCTGGCGCGGGAAACCGATCTGCGGCGTGAATGGCGCGCCCTGACCCAGACGCTGGAGACACCGGATCTACTTGCAGCGGCGGTTGTCGCCAGTACGCTGTCCTGGCACGAGCAGGCGATCTTCACGCTCGCCCGTGCCGGTTACTGGGACGATCTGGCGCTTCGCTTTCCTCTCCCATATCGCGAGTTGGTGACTGAACAGGCGTGGCAGACCGGGATCGCGCCGGAGTGGATTTTTGCCGTCATCCGTCAGGAGAGCGTGTTTACGCGGACGGTGACGTCGCCTGTTGGCGCTATGGGTTTAATGCAGTTGATGCCCAAGACCGCCGCCGAGGTGGCCGCTGAACTCGAACTGACACCACCATCACGCCAGGATCTGTTCGACCCGGCACTGAACATCACGCTCGGAAGCACGTATCTGGCGCAGATGCACGACCGTTTTGGCCATGTGGCACTTGCGACCGCCGCCTACAATGCAGGCCCGCTCCGGGTCATGCGCTGGCTGCCCGATGTCTGCACCGAAGCCGATCTCTGGATTGCACAAATCCCTTACACTGAAACCCGTCATTATGTTGAACGTGTGCTGGCCTATCGGGTGATCTACGCCGAACGTCTGGGACTTGCGCCGGTGCGTCTGAGTGATCTGCTGCCACCGGTTCCGGCGGCCAGTTTTTGGCAACCGTCACATGCAAGCGGTGCAGAGAGTGGCTGATGTGCCAAGCCGTCGGATGCCGCCTGCTCTGTTAGACTTTCCTGCCTGCCGTCCAATTCTCTTGGTTTAATCCTGATGCTGACTCTGTCTTGCCGTCCCCGTTTATTCATCCTGCGTCTGCTGCTGGCCGTCGGACTCGCGCTGGGTCTTGCCCGGATTGCGTTCGCCGAAGAAACGATGGCCGCTGCCATGGCCAATGCCATTGCTCGCATGATGGAATCGATGGGATTTGCGAATACCGGCGTCGGTAACGCGCAAAACGCCATCTCAGGTCTGGGTCAGCCCGGTCTTGCCAGCCCGATGGGCATGATGGGCTGGCCAGCGACGCTCGGCACAATGCCTGGAATATCAGGCTCTTCTGAACCGATGCGGTCATTTCTGAATCGCCTCATCCAGGAGCAGTCGGTGGCAGACCGGAATGCCCCGTTGGAAGGTTCGCTGGACGGCGTCTGGGAAGATAGTCAGGATGGTCTGCTGATCATCCAGGGTCATGATTACCGGATCTATTCCTCTGGAAAAGGTTTCATCGAGGGCAGCCTGCATCTTGAAACCGACCGCATCGAGCTGACGAATCCGCGTGAAAATTTCACCCAGAGCTTTGAATTCGCGCTCAATCAGGATCGTCTCGTGCTACGTAATCAGAGTGGTCAGGTTTTTCTCTATCGGCGTCTGGCGCTCGGACAGGGGAGTCGTCCGTTTCACCAATGAAGCGCAGCGTGTGACAGGTATAATACGGATTTTCTGAATTAACCGGCGTTGTCGCGCCCCCGGATTGAGTCCTCACTGCATGAAAAATAACCGCGTTTTTGTCCTCGGCGGCACCGGCTTCGTCGGTCAGCATCTGTTGTATCGCCTGTCCCGTGCCGGCATTTTCTGCCGGGTGCCAACGCGCCATCCTGAGCGGCACCGTCAATTGCGGCTAATTCCAGGCTGCGAGTTGTGCGCAATCAGCGGCTGGGAGACCGCACAACTGGCGGCGGCAATGGCCGGTTGTTCGACCCTGATCAATCTGGCTGGAATCCTCAATGAAGTCGGTGGCCGAACCTTTGATCAAACCCATGTGAAGCTGGTAGAGACGGCCATCCATGCCGCCATCCAGGCTGGCGTCACCCGCTATCTGCATCTGAGCGCACTTGGAGCAAACGCCGAGTCCGGTCTCAGCGACTATCTGCGCAGCAAGGGGCGCGGCGAGGCGCTGGCGTTCGCTGCTGCCAGACAGGGACTGGCCGTGACCAGCTTCCGCCCCTCGGTGATCTTCGGTCCGGGCGACAGTTTCTTCAATCGTTTCGCCAGACTGCTGCGGCTGCTCCCTGGCCCCTTCCCGCTGGCCTGTCCAAATGCCCGTTTTGCGCCGGTCTATGTTGGGGATGTGGCTGATGCCATGCTGCGCTGTCTCGACGACCCGGACACGCACGGCCAGATCTACGAACTCTGCGGGCCACGCGCCTTCACGCTACGCGAGCTGGTCATCTATGCCGGCGAGCGCATCGGGCGCGAGGCGTGGGTCATCGACCTGAATGACCGGCTCTCACAGCTCCAGGCACAACTCTTTCAGCGCCTGCCGGGCAAGCCGTTCACGCTGGACAACTATCTAACACTTCAGGTCGAGAGTGTCTGTCAGCACGCCGGACTCAAGGCGCTTGGGATCGTGGCGACGGCTATTGACGACATCGTGCCGGACTATCTTGCATGATCGTTCTTTGCAGAAACATCTATAAATCAACTGATATGACTGGCGATTCAGCCAGGACGGCACTGGACTTGAGCGATTTGTGATCATCTTCGACTTTCCACTGTTTTTGATGGAGTTCGACTTAAATCACGACGCACGAGGCTCAACCGGCCGGTGCGGTCATCTTTGTTTTTGATGCCCAGAGATCAACAGTTATCCGCCGGCGTACTTTCGGCTTTCAGCGGAAGAAAAAGATCGATTTAAAGCTGCTGCAAATACCGATGGCGGACAGCAGATAAAACCATCTTCATGGAGTCTGGGCATGGCTGAATTGCGGGATTTGCCTGGATTTGGGCGCTTGGTGGATGGGCTGATCTGGGTCATCAGTGGATTTGGCACACCGGATCGAGCGTTCGCGATTGCCTTCATCATCGTTTTAGTCGCAGTCGTAATCTGGGGTGTTCTGCACTTCAAGTATCATCGTCCATGGGTGCAACCGATCCGCCGGGTCTCTGCGAAACTGCGGAAACTGATCAAGGAGACTTCGGACGCCAGCAAACGTCTGGTGGATGCGGACGAGATCTTTCGTTTAGAACAAACCATCGAACCACTGTGGCGGGAATACCGGAAACAGTTTAAAGCGGATTCTAAAACTGGCGGCTATCTCAACCTCGTCGATCCGCGCATCTGGTTTTCGGCAGAGTCTCTTCCTGGACGCGGCTACGAGCACTGGTGTGCCACTTGGGCTGGCGTATTCCTCACCGTCGGCCTCCTCTTTACCTTCATCGGTCTGTCCGCTGCCCTCCTGAAAGTAGCTGACATCGGCGCGGCGGATTCGGCAGCGATGAAAGCCGCCATTACCGGTATCCTAGGAGTCAGCTCCGCCAAGTTCATCACCTCGATTGCCGGACTCCTCGCCTACATCGGCTTCAGTCTCGTGACGCGACGCTATCAGTCCAGCCAACAGAGCGCCGCGCGCGAGCTGGCCGACGCCGTGCAACATCTCAGTCTACCGCTTACTCCCGAATTGCTCCTCTATGAACAGAACAAAACCGCGCAAAAGCAACTGGAGCGGATGGAACGATTTACGGACGACCTGGCCGTCGCGATTGACGGGAAACTGGAGAAACGCCTGCAAATCCTCGCCTCCGACTTTGGTCAGCAACTTGGAACGATCCAGCAGAACCTGCCCGGCGCGACCGCCGAGCCGATCGTGGACGCCATTCAGAACATGGCACGGACTGTCACCGCAGGAGGAGAGATCAACGCCGTCGCTGAACGTCTTTCCGCAGTCGCCGAACAACTCGCCACACTTAAGGACGGTATGGGTGGAGTGGGCAATCAGTTTGGAACCGACATCAAGACCGCCTCCGATGCCCTGATCGCCGCTGCGCAGAAGATGGGAGAAGGCGTCGATGGCCGGTCCAGCGAACTGGAGGAGAAAATCGGCCAGTTCAGCAGCAAGCTCGACCAGATCGCCGCGACCTTGGCACAGGTTCCAGGCAATATCGATACCGCCCTCAACGAGACACTGAGGAAACTGACCGAGTCAATCGGTGGTATTGCAACCACGGTGGGACAAGTCCCCGCCAAGATCGACATGGCGCTGAACGACACGCTGTCAAAGCTCACCAATGCCATTGATGCCTTGGTACAGCAAATCAGCGAGGGCGGGCGAAGCGGTGCAACGGCTCTGAGCGTTGGTGGCGAGGAAGCTGGACAGACGCTCAAGACCTCAGCCGGTGAAGCGGGACGGGAACTGAAAGGAAAGATCGATGAAGTCGCCAACACGTTGGCGCAGATTCCCAACAGTATTGACCGCGCCTTGAAAGAGACGCTGAAAGGATTCAATCAGAGCAGTGCAGACGGTGGAAACGCCCTGCGTGAAGGAGGCCAACAGGCGGGGAATGAGATCAGGCAGGCGACCGGCCAACTAGAGGTCGCGATCAAAGACCTTGCCACCCGGCTCTTGGCGATAGAGTCCAGCCTACAGTCGCTGCCGGATGTCGTGGCCGCCCAGGTTCAGAACCTCACCAATGCGGGTCGAGCCTTCGAGACGGCGGGACAAACCGTTGTTAATTCCGGCACCGCCCTGCGCCAAGCCAGCGAGCCGCTCCAACAGACGGCAAATGCCATTCAAACCAGCCTCTCCCAGATCCGCCAGGGAGTCGCAGACGCTACCGTCATCCATCAGCAAACCAACCAATCCATTCAAGCGGCATTGGACGGGCTCAAGAACGCCGCCGACGCGGCTCAACGGACTTTCAAGACGCATGAAGAGCGGTTCGGCGCAGCCGATGAGGAACTGGCGAAGGCGTTATCTACGCTTCGTGTTGGCATGGAGCAGGTCGTCACGAAAACCAGCGACGCATTCGCGTTGTATGACAAGAACTTTAGCCATGCAATCGGGAGCCTAACTAACTGGGGTGAAGGGCTTGAGTCCTCCGTAAAAGAACTCGCTGACTCGATTAAACAACTAGCGGAGGCGCGACAAACACCGCCTCGTCGGCTTGGGGTCTAGGATTCCGACGTGTTCCGCCGTTCACTCCCCATTGCTCAGACTGGTGAAGAGCGCAAAGACCTCTTCGGCCCCGTGGCCGATCTCATGGTCGGCGTGATCTTTATTTTCATCATCCTGTTGATCGGCTTGGCGCTGAATCTACAGCCCGAGGATTATCAACGCCTGCGTGACCGCAACGCCCAACTGGAGGCGGAGAACGCCCGCTTGAAGGACTTTGTCCGCTATGTGCGGGGCATCAGGTCAGTGCCTTATTTGCCCAGATTGCTGCCGCTAACGAAACGCGCGCGCAGATGCTCGATGAGATGCGCAAAAAACTGCGCGTGCTGGGGGTTGAAGTGATTATCGACCCGACCAACGGGACGTTGAAGCTGCCCGCCGGTGGGCTGTTTCTGGCCGGACAGGCAGAGCCCACATTGCAGGGACAAAAAACGATCCGTACCCTCGGACGGGTACTCGTGGAGACATTGCCCTGTTACAGCAACCTGAGCACATCGGCGCCACCTGCTGCAAAATGCCCGGACCTCAACATTTACAGCACCTTGAGTTCCGTCTATGTCGAAGGGCATACCGATGTTGTCCCCATCGGTGCGTCCACCGGTCGGTTCCGGGACAACTGGGATCTCTCCGCCGCCCGCGCCATTGAAACCTATAAAATCTTGCGAGAGGCTGAACCGCTCCTGCGTGACCTGCATAATCAAGACGGCGATGCCCTGCTCGGCGTGAGCGGCTATGCCGAGACCCGCCCCGCGACCACCAACAAAGACCGTCTGCTGGAAACGGTGCGCGACCTGGATCGACGGATCGAGGTGCGCTTGACCATGACCGCCAACGAAGCCACCGTGCGTCAAGCGATGGAAGAACTGAACCAACATCTGGAAGACGTGAATGACCTCCTCCGATGACATCAAGGCGCCTGCGGGGTGCCATCTCAAGAGTGCTTTGGCCCAGCCTTGGACAGTTCCGCGTTTCGTGCGTCCCGCCAAATTTGCTATCGAGTTGATCGCGTATGATCTTGAGAAAAGATTAGGTGGCGTCCCCGTTGAATTGCCGCCTCCGTGCGATTTACTCAAAGAGGCAGAAGATGTTTTGATCGAGGCGAACGGCGACATTGTCAAACTCACTTGGCGGCAGCGATGGGCAGTGCCTCACTTCCTATGGACCTCTGAAAGAGATTGGTGGAAAAGCGAGAAACTCATTTTTGATTATCTCAATTGGGCAGGCAAGGATGGGAAAATTGCCCCTCGGCGACTTTGGGGACACTATCTACTGAACATGAATCCCAGTTTGGCGATCACTCACCGCCTTGCGAATTGGCTCGAAGAGAGAGCCGATAGCCTGACGCCCCCTGTGCGCGATTTTTCGACCAATTGGGAATTTTTCAAACCCGAACGCGCAATTGAGAAGATCGCAGAATCGCTGCTCGTAGACTCTCATCTGGTTAATAAACTCGTCGATCTGCGGGTTGAGCGCGAGAAACTGCTGAAATCAGCGTGCCTGTTATGCGTATTCAAGACTATCGGTCATTACCTCCGTGATTACCCTCACGCATCAAGCATCCCTGAGACGATAAAACAGCTTATCAATCCCGCCGGGAATCCAATTCATCAAGTGCGAGGACACCCTGGTCTGGGCCAAGCCGCACAAAAAGCCTTGGTGGAGGGCTTGGTTCTATGGGCGAGCCGGCAAGGCAGTCCTGCGATTGAACAGACTCTTGATTTGCTGCATAGCCTGATCGGCGATCCACGAATTTCCGGTGCACATTGGAACGGCATAGACTCTTACGTGCGTCAGCTTGTTGAGCAGTGGCTCGCCAAGCTCACATTAGGCAGTTTCTTTCAGGTTATGCGTGATCTGCGCACGGATCGTGATGACATGGTGATAGAGCGCGAGCAGTTTTGGAATGGCTATAGAGATAAGATCGCTAATGCCTGGCTGATTACTGGCGCGAACGGTCGTCATCTTGCAAAGAATTTGTTAAACACATCTTTTGGAGAATTCGCCGACGGCGCTATGCCAGATCACCTTGGATTGGTCTTACAGATCAAGGATTATGTGGTCTTGGAAATCAACAAGAACGGCAAAACACTTTTTTGGCGCAAGAATGATCCCGGCATGCCAACTTTCTTTGCGAAGGAGTGGCCGTTAAAAAGCCTCAGGGCATCTTGTAGTGCACGTCACGAAGAAGGTGGTGATCGTTTCCACATGAAACATCAGCCTTCGCACGGATGGCAAGACCGCTACGAAACCGAAATCCTCCGACGTACCGACGTATCGCGTTCCGGTTAAAGTACCAGTCCGGTATCCGCCTGGATGGAGAAATCCCAGATGACACTGTTAGACCAAATTCACCTTCACACGGCACGCCTGCCGCCCGACCTGCTGCGCGAGGTCTTGGACTTTGTCGAATTCCTGGAAACTCGTCCGGGTCGCGTCTCCAGCCGGCTCGATCAAGAGAACACCCCAGGCTCCTGTCTCGATCTGGCCCAAGCGCATGACCTGGTCGGGTGTCTGCAAAACGCCCCGGCAGATTTGTCCACGCATCCGGACCATCAATAGAACGCCTGCCCCATGAGTAAGCATCGCTGCGCGGCGACCGTTGATGAGAGGGGGTGGCGGATCGAGCTGATCCGCCGACAGGGTCTCCTGTTCGCCAAAGAAGAAGTCCTGGCGCTGGCTGACTGGCCGACCGCTGCCGGTTCACATCCCGGCGTGGCCCTGTTGTTATCCCTGCTGGATGCCGAAGACGCCCAGTGCGATGGCGAGGCGGTGCGTCTGGCGCATGCCACCGTCGCCGGTTTGAGTCGCGCCGAAACCAGCCGGATCGGTCTGCCACCTGTTGCTCCCTTTACCCTGTTTCTCTCCCATGACGCGCCCATCGGCGACCCCGGTTTTACGTTGCGCGTCGAGTGGTTTCAGCGCGACGGCTCGCCGCTTTTCGGTCTGCGGCGCCAGGGAACGGCCCTCATGCTCGGCACGAAACAGTTTCTGGTGCTGGATCCGCTCTATGCCACGTTAGAGGCCATCGATGCGGTGAACGCCGCAAGCGGCGATTCCTCCCCGGCAGGTTTGGACCGGCGCCTGGTCGCCTACGCCGACTTCAAGCAACACCTGATCGGCCTGACCGGCGACCTGCGCGCCGATGACTATCTGCGGGGGCTCACCATTCACCACGCCACCGGCTTGGGGATCGACCTGGAGCCTGGCGGCGACACGGCCCCCTTTCTGCCGACCCTCTATGGCGACCTGCCAGTCGATGCGACGACCGCCGAGAACGAAGAGCGGGAGCCGATCCGCGAGCCGTTACTGCCGCAGCAGCAGGCGGAGCGATTCCAGGAGCGGTTTCTCGGCCAGGGTGCGCGGCGTCATTTCACGTTAGGCAACGGCGTTTACACCGTGCTGGATGCGCCGGTCGCGGCGGCGCTTGAGGTGTTGCAGCGTATCAACCGCGCCGATGCCGCGACCCGGCAGGCGTTTCGGGCTGATCCGCTGTCCTTCCTGACGCCCGTACTGGATGAAGCGGGGAGTGATGGCGGTGTCATCTGCGATCTGCGCCGCTATGGAGAGCGGGTCACTGGCATTGGAGACTGGATTCCGCCGAAACTTTCCTTTGCACTGGCAGCCTCCCGTATTTGGTTCCCGGACGAAGAGGTGAAGGTTTTCCCTATTGGGATTCCAGGTGAAGCGCCCTTGGTGATCCGGCGTGAGGAAATCGGCCCCCTCAAGGATCAGTTAGCCCAGGCTCGCGAATCGGGCCACGCCGTTTGCGATTTTAACGGACGGTCCCTGCCGCTCACCGAAGAACTGGTGAATGCCATTCAGGGGCTTGCCGCTCGAATCACGCCCCCAACGCTCACACCAGCAACCCCTGATGAGTCCCCGACGATCCTGCGACAAGCGGCCATCACGCAGGACAACGAGGAATGGCTGACCTTCCTTGCCACGCAACGGCGGCTGCGAATCAACATCGCGGCATCGTTGCCGACTTCCCTTCGGACGCCGCCGAAGCCGCACCAGAAATCCGGGATCGCCTGGCTACAGGCGGGGTATCTTGCCGGTGCCCCTGGATTGCTGCTGGCCGACGACATGGGGTTAGGAAAAACCTATCAGGTGTTGGCCTTCCTGCGCTGGCTACGCGATGCCAGGCGGGCGCGTCAACCGTTTCTCGTCGTCGCCCCCAAGACCCTGCTCGGCAACTGGATCGAAGAACTCGAACAACATCTGGGCGTTGGCGCTTTGGGTCAGGAACTGCGGGTCTTTGAAAAGGGTCTGGCGGCGCTCAAGCGTGTCAAAACGAAGGGCAACGACACAACGCTGGGCCAGCAGACCTTGGATGTCGCGCAGCTCGAACGCGCCGACTTCGTCCTCACGACCTATGAAACCCTGCGCGACTACCATCTCTCGTTCGGCAAGGTGCCCTTTGCCGTCATTGTTTACGACGAGGCCCAGAAGCTCAAGAATCCGGCCTCGCTCATGAACCGGGGTGCCAAGGCCCAACAGGGCAACTTTACCCTGATGATGACGGGCACGCCGATTGAGAACAGCGTGGCCGATCTCTGGACGCTGCTCGACATCGCTTGGCCTGGATTCCTGGAGCTGAGTCTCGGCGAGTTCCTGAAACGCTATCGAGGCGACGATCCAGCGGTCAGGGAGGATCTGAAACGTCGCTTGATCGAACCAAGCCGACTGCCGGATCAGCACGCCGAAGTCCCGCCCATCATGCTGCGTCGCTTCAAGCACGACACCCTGGCGGGTTTGCCGCCGCGCCGCATCAATGCGCCGCAACACATCATGCCGCCTGTCCAACAACTGGCCTACGATGCGATTCGGACCGCCATTCGTGACAAGGCATGCGGCAAACTAGAAGGGTTACAGCAACTCCGCGCCGTCTCCCTGCATCCCCAGCTTGGGCAACTGCCCGAATCAGCCAGCGATGACGCCGCCTTCATTGCGGCCTCAGCCCGTTTTCAACTGCTGTTTCAGATCCTTGACCGGATTCAGGCACAACGCGAAAAGGCGCTGATCTTCGTCGAGCTACGCGAAGCCCAGCGGGCACTCTATGACCTCATCCAACGGCGTTACCGACTTCCCGCGCCGCGCCCGGAAATCATCAATGGTGCCACCGTCGCCCAGGTGCGCGACCGCATCCGCCGCGAGTTTCAGCAGCGCACGGGTTTCGATGTCCTGATCCTCGGCCCCAAGGCCGCCGGATTTGGGCTGACCCTCACCGCCGCGAATCATGTCATTCATCTCAATCGCTGGTGGAACCCCGCTGTCGAAGATCAGTGCAGTGATCGCGTTTACCGCATCGGCGCGACCAAACCGGTCACGATTTATCTGCCCCAGGCGATCCATCCCGAACTGGGTGATCGCTCATTCGATAGCCTCCTGCATCAACTGCTGGAAGAAAAACGCTCCCTGAGTCGTGAGATCGTCGTTCCGGTTCAGTTCAATGACCGGGATTTCCGTCGTTTGTTCGAGCGGAGTATTGGGAATGGTGAAACGAACGTCTCCGCGCATCTCGACGGAATGGACTGGCGGGCCTTCGAGTGGTGGGTGGCCGAAGAGCTGAATCGCGCCGGTTTCAGCGTCGAGGTCGCCGCAAAAGGCGGGGATGGCGGGGTGGATGTCATTGGTGTTTCACCAGCAAGCAAGCGTGCAGTGTTCGTCCAGTGCAAACATACCGGGCATGGCGCAGCGGGCAAGATCGGTGAAAAGGCGGTATGCGATCTGATTCGTGCGCGGGAAAACTTCAGAGAAGTCTATCCAAACCCGATTTTAGTGGCAGTCACCAATGGCCGGTTTGCGCTGGCAACTGAACATCTGGCGCAGGAACACGGCGTTTGGCTGTTCGACTCAGACCGATTGGCGACGCTGGGATCGACCCTGAGCCGACTGAACAGCGACAATTCGTAAGTGTGACGGATAGACGTGGCTTCGTTTTTTGCTGAGGAATGTGATGCACGATCAGGACAATGCGCAATGTTCAGAACCGCTAGTGGATGCTGGATCTCAGATCGGCGCCCAGCTTGAAAGCCTGATCCGCATGGCGATTCGTGAGGCGGATGGCGGGCTGCCTTTCGACCGCTTCATGGAGCTGGCGCTCTATGCGCCAAAGTTGGGCTATTACGTAGCGGGAGCCGCCAAATTTGGATCGGGCGGCGATTTCGTCACGGCACCGGAACTCTCACCACTGTTTGGCCAGTGCGTCGCGTCACAGTGTGCCGAAGTGCTGGCGCAACTGGATGGCGGAGATCTTCTGGAGTTTGGCGCGGGCACTGGGGCACTCGCGGTTCAGGTACTTCAGGAACTCGACCAACTCGGAACCTTGCCCCATCACTACTGGATTCTGGAACCTAGCCCGGAGTTGCAGGAGCGCCAGCGTCTGCGCATCCAGAGCGCGATTCCGCAACTGGCCGAGCGTTGCGCCTGGCTCACTGAACTCCCCCGCAATCTGCATGGCGTGGTGCTGGCCAATGAGGTGCTGGATGCGATGCCAGTACAGCGTTTTCGGGTGCGTGTGGATGGCGGCGTGGACGAGGTGTTCGTCAGCGAACAGGCGGGCAGGCTGGTCGAGGTGACAGCACCCATCCGCTCGCCGGGGCTGGCTGAAGCCGTCGCTACGCTGCAAGCTGCGGGTTATGCGCTGACGCCCGGCTATGCTTCTGAGGTGAATCTGCGTCCGGCACCCTGGCTGGCGGCGCTGGCGGATGTCGTGACTGCCGGGCTGGTTCTGCTGATCGACTATGGCTATCCCCGGTCAGGCTACTATCAGGCGGATCGGGTCATGGGAACGCTGCGCTGTCATCAACGTCATCAGGCGCATGATGACCCCTATCGTGACATCGGGTTGCAGGACATCACCGCGCATGTCGATTTTACGGCTGTGGCTGAGGCCGGGCTAGCCGCCGGTTTTGAACTGGCCGGTTTCACCACTCAGGCGCATTTTCTGCTGGGCTGTGGCATCGACGGGCTGATGCTGGCCGCGCCGACGCTTGATCAGGCATTGGGCGCAAAACAGTTGCTGCTGCCCACAGCAATGGGCGAGCAGTTTAAGGTGCTTGGCTTGACCAAGCGCATCAATGGCGCGTGGCGTGGGTTTTCGGTGCGTGATCTGCGTGAGCGTCTCTGAATCCGGTTTATAAATCGGGTTGGAACCGAAAAGACGCAAAAAACGATGTGGGCATGAGATTTATCATTGACGAATATCAACTGATACACTCTCGAATGTCTTGATGTAGTTGTCTGATGGATGCTGTAATCAGTCGCCTGACGCTTTTAGGAAAATTGATCGTCTGATGGCACTGGCATAACTGTCACCCAATTGGCTGTGATGACAATCGAGGCACAAGATGGCAACCACCGAAACCTTCTATGAGGTGATGCGTCGGCAGGGGATCAGCCGACGGAGTTTCCTCAAGTATTGCAGCCTGACGGCAACCGCTTTGGGGCTGGCTCCGACCTTCGCGGGCACGATCGCCCAAGCCATGGAGACCAAGCCGCGCACTCCGGTCATCTGGCTGCATGGATTGGAATGCACCTGCTGCTCCGAGTCCTTCATCCGCTCCGCGCATCCGCTGGTTTCGGACGTGGTGCTGTCGATGATCTCGCTGGACTACGACGACACCATCATGGCCTCCGCCGGCCATCAGGCCGAAGCGATCCTCGATGAGATCCGCCACAAGTACAAAGGCAACTACATCCTGGCCGTCGAGGGCAACGTGCCGCTGAACCAGGATGGCATGAGCTGCATCATCGGTGGCCGTCCCTTCATCGAACAGTTGCGCGAGGTTGCCGCCGACTGTCAGGCCGTTATTGCCTGGGGCTCCTGCGCCTCCTGGGGTTGTGTCCAGGCCGCCCATCCAAATCCGACCCAGGCCGTTCCGGTGCATAAAGTCATCCATGACAAGCCCATCATCAAAGTGCCGGGCTGTCCGCCGATTGCCGAAGTGATGACTGGCGTCATCACCTACATGCTGACCTTCGACCGCATCCCGGAGCTAGATCGCCAGGGTCGACCCAAGATGTTCTACGGCCAGCGCATCCACGACAAATGCTACCGCCGACCGCATTTCGACGCCGGCCAGTTCGTCGAGAGCTGGGACGATGACGGCGCACATAAGGGCTATTGTCTCTACAAGATGGGCTGCAAGGGGCCGACGACTTACAACGCTTGCTCGACTGTACGCTGGAACAATGGCGTCTCCTTTCCGATCCAATCTGGACACGGCTGTATCGGTTGCTCAGAGGATGGATTCTGGGACAAAGGCAGCTTCTATGATCATGTCACCAATACCCGCGTCTTCGGCATTGAGGCCAATGCGGACAAGGTCGGCATCGCAGCGGCCGGCACGGTCGGCGTGGCGGTGGCCGCCCATGCGGCGGCGAGCGCCATCCATCGCATCAAGCAACGCGCCGACGAGCATCACGAGGAGACTGACCAGGCATGAGCGTCCAAACCCCGAACGGCTTTGAACTCGATAAATCGGGACGGCGCATCGTCGTCGATCCGGTGACCCGCATCGAAGGTCACATGCGTTGCGAGGTTAACCTCGACGAGAACAACGTGATCCGCAACGCCGTCTCGACCGGCACTATGTGGCGTGGTCTGGAAGTCATCCTGCGCGGTCGCGATCCACGCGACGCCTGGGCCTTTACCGGGCGGATCTGCGGCGTCTGCACCGGCACCCACTCCCTAACCTCGGTGCGGGCGGTGGAAGACGCACTTGGGTGTCAATCACCATCCAAAAGTTACCAGGCATCAACATCGAATTTTTTCCAGTTGAACGAGCGACTCAGAGGGTCTGATTGGCCTTTTTGCGTTGCTTGAACCGGTAAGAGTCGTTGCCGGTTTCGAGGATGTCGCAATG
>CAIUAY010000140.1 GCA_903897335.1 uncultured Chromatium sp.
ATCCAGCCACCGCACATGATCCGGCAGCACGACAGCCAACGGCACGCCACCCGGGCTAACGCGCAAGATGCGCTCATCCGAACCCGCATCCCGCGACCAGCATGGCAACAGTTGCAACGGGTCATCGTGCATTTCGCGCACACCAATCCCCGCTGTTTCCGAGGCACCATAGACCTCGATGAGTCGGGTGATGCCAGACGCACCGAGCCGTTCCCAAATCGATTCCGGACAGTGTACTGTTGACGACACGGCCATGACATCGGATGCGACTGACAGTGGAGCGCGGGTGGCTAGATCGAAAAAAGTGGGATGACCGATGATCAGATCGCCAGGCTGCGCCTGTCGGAGAACCGTGACGGGGAGGGCATCACGCACGTCCAGCACGTTAATCTCCAGCCAGGCGGGCAGCATCACCGAAAACAGAAAGCCGTAGATATGATGTGCCGGGACTGCGCTCAGCACACGTTGCCGGTCGTGCAGTTGCCCGGCAAAAAAGGCGATTTCCTCTTCCAGCAGACGCATCTGATGGGTGCAGAGTTTCGGCTGAGCGGTTGAACCGGAGGTCTGAAAACTGATCGCGTCATCCCAGATGGCGCGACTGTCGAGAACCGTCCCGACCCAGTCCGCCAGATGACGCTGCCTGAAAAGACGATCCTCAAGCCCGGTCTCGTGCAGATGGAATTGCACCACCACCGCCGTGACCAGATCCAGATACTCCAGCGAGTCAAGCTCCAGCGCTGCGATGTCCTGGCTGAGCGCCAGATTGATCTGGCGCGAATCCGATATCTCCGGGAGTGGCGCGAACCGACGCATCCCTGGCTGGAGCCGCGCCAGCTCAGCGGCAGTCAGATCGATGAGCAGACGCTGGACACCGTTTGCGTTCCACCAGGGTTTCAACGCGCTCATCTCCTCATGACGCCCGTTTTATTCAGCCAGCCAGCGTGCCACGTCCTTGGCGTAATAGGTCAGGATGCCATCACCGCCGGCACGTTTCATCGACAGCAGCGCTTCCAGCACCACTGCTTTTTCATTGAGCCAGCCGTTCTGGCTGGCCGCCTTGAGCATGGCGTATTCACCGCTAACCTGATAGACAAAAGTTGGCACCCCAAACTGATCCTTGATGCGTCGCACGATGTCCAGATAGGGCAGACCGGGCTTGATCATCACCATGTCGGCACCCTCGGCGAGATCCAGCGCGACCTCGTGGATCGCTTCGTTGGAATTAGCGGGGTCCATCTGATAAGTGTATTTGTTGCCCGCGCCCAGATTGGCTGCCGAACCTACGGCGTCGCGGAATGGGCCGTAATAGCTGGAGGCATACTTGGCCGAATAAGCGAGGATACGGGTGTGGATCTGCCCCGCCGTCTCCAGCGCGGTGCGCACTGCGCCGATGCGTCCGTCCATCATGTCAGACGGCGCAACGATATCGGCACCGGCCTCGGCATGAGACAGCGCCTGACGCACCAGCACCTCGACGGTTTCATCGTTCAGCACATAGCCCGCATCGTCGATCAGACCGTCCTGACCGTGCGTGGTGAAAGGGTCGAGCGCCACATCAGTGATGATTCCAAGCTCCGGCACGGCGTCTTTAACCGCCCGCACGGCGCGTTGAGCAAGCCCATCGGGATTGAATGCCTCGCGAGCGTCGAGCGATTTGGCCGACAGCGGCGTGACCGGAAACAACGCCAGCGCCGGAATCCCCAAACGCCGTGCCTCGCGGGCATCCTCGACCAGCAGATCGATACTCAGGCGCTCGACGCCCGGCATGGAAACGACCGGCTCACGCTGCCCACTCCCTTCGAGCACGAACACTGGATAGATGAGATCGTTTGGCGTCAGGGTGTTCTCGCGCATCAGACGGCGCGAGAAGTCATCGCGGCGCATCCGCCGCAGACGGGTCACTGGGAAAGCAGCGCGAGGTGTATCGAGATCGTGCATGTTAAAGGAGCCTCGGATTAGGGACTGGCGCGTCCGGGACCATCCCGGCGCTTCAGGCCGGATAACATAGCTCAGGAGCGCCAGCGGCTCCAGTCGAACTGCGCTTTCGGGCTACACTTACGCGTTCAGCCGCCAGCGATCAGCTTGAGTGAGAAGCGATCCAGGCGACATTCTCTGACACTCATCTGGATCTTCGCCATGCTGCACCCCGCAACGCCCAGTCCGTTCATCTTTGATGTCGACACTGATCGCTTTCAGACTGAGGTCATCGACGCTTCTCAAACGCACCCTGTTCTGGTCGATTTCTGGGCTGACTGGTGCTCACCCTGCCGTGCGCTGTCGCCTCATCTGGAGCGGGTCATCCATGAACTCGATGGTCAGGTGCGGCTCGCCAAGCTGGAAGTCGATGAAGGCGACAACATGCGTCTGGCTGGACACTATCGGGTGCGTGGATTCCCGACCGTGATGCTGTTTCAGCGGGGCGAGGAACTTGGGCGGTTTAGTGGAGCGCGGTCGCGTTATCAGATCCGCGAATGGCTGGCGCAGCAGCTTGGCGACGGACTCAGCATTCCGCATGAACCGGCTTGACGCCGTTTCGATTAGCGCCCAAGCGCCGCCCTCACCGCGTCGCTGATCAGGTCGAAAGTGATCGAAAATCTGGCAGTCATCGCCGTCGCGATCTCCTGATGCCCAATCACTCAACGCTTTCCAGACCGTCGCCGATCAAGCCGTTCGACGAACTCAGCGATCAGGCGGGCATAGAGCTGATCGCCGAGGATCTGGTCTTCGACCCCGGCGTCAAGACTCGGATTATCGTTGACCTCGATGACCACTGGCTCTGCGGGAGTTTCTTTGAGATCGACGCCGTACAACCCATCGCCGATCAGATCCGCCGCCCGGAGCGCGGTTTTAATGACGGCTTTTGGCACCTGCTCCACGGCCAGGGTCTCGAAGCCGCCCACCTCGTGTTTGCCGTCCAGATCATGCTTGACGATCTGCCAGTGATCACGGCTCATGAAATATTTGCAGGCGTAGAAGGGCTTGCGACCAAGTATGCCGATCCGCCAGTCAAACGGTGTATAGAGATATTCCTGCGCCAGAATCAGATCAGATTCCTTGAACAGCCGGGTTGCAATCCGCTTTAGTCCGATGCGATCTTCCGCTTTGAAGACGCCTCGCGAGAAGGATCCCTCGGGGATCTTCAACACGATCGGATAGCCGATCTGGTCTTCGGCATCCATGAGATTCTCCTTGCGCAGAACCAGTGTCTTTGGTCGGGGAATGCGATGCGCGGCCATCAGCTCGGCGAGATAAACCTTGTTGGTGCAGCGCAGAATCGAATCCGGGTCATCGATGACGACCATGCCCTCGCTGTCAGCCTTTTTCGCAAAGCGGAACGTATGATGACCGATGCGCGTGGTCTCGCGGATAAACAGCGCGTCGTACTCAGCAAGCCGACTGTAATCCTTGCGCTGGATGAGCTCGACGTTGACGCCCAGCGCTTTGCCGACCTTGACGAAACGGGCAAGCGCCTTAGGATCGGAAGGCGGCATGTCTTCACGCGGATCGTGCAGGATCGCCAAATCGTAGCGGTATGACAGCCGCGCACGCGGTTGACGCCAGCGTTGGGAGAGATAACCCTCCAGCGCGGCAAACAGTGAGGTCTCGCCAGCCGCCGTCACGGCCGCCAGCGGCAGTGCCTTGATGGCACCGATGCGCCAGGTGCCATGAAGTCGGAACTCGACTTTGAGGATTGGACAGCGGAACGTCTCGAAGATCAGCCGCGCCAGTGGCTGCAATTCCTTCACGTCGCACTCACCAAAACAAATGGTCAGTTCATAGGCCGTTGGCGTCAGCGCCGAGGTCTTGCGCCGCGCCAGCAGACGCTGCGCCAGACCATCGAGTTCTTCAGTCTCCAGACTGTAGATCTCACGGCTGGAGAGCTCCTGAATGGTGCGCACCGACGGGATCACCTTGTGCCCGCGCGCCTCGGCCAGCAGTGAGCAGTAATAGCCCACCGACAGGTAACGATAGCTCTGGCAGAGGTTGATGACGCGCAGGTCACGCTTTGCGGCTAGCTCGCCACTTGCCAGATAGTCCCTTGCCGTCACCACCGGCAAATGCGGAAAACCTACTTTCCAGTCGCACTGCTGCTCCACCAGCAGCAGATGTTCAGCCATCGTGACCACCCGCCGGTTGTGACACCAGGACGACCGCCTGCAAGCCAGCCCGGCCATAGCGAACCATGCGGGTAAACTCATCGCGTTGAATTGGCATATTGATCGAGTCCAGCCTCGTCTCTCCATTGTCATAGTCAACATAGGGGTCATGGACATAGACGAAGTGTTCGTCAAATCCAGTGATGACAACCCAATGTGGGAATTTTTCGCGATAGATGCGATAGGAACTGATGAGAACCAGCGGCACGGCACCAGCATCCCAGTGTCGCTGAAGGTCGTCGAGGCTGAGGGTTCCCTGAGCGACCGGAATCTTCAGGCGTCCGGCTTCAGCAAGCATGTCCTCATGCACCAGACGCATCACTTCTTTTTTTTCGGGGCTGCGCACCGAATCGACCAGTGGCACGCCGGGATCGCTGACGAAAACCTCCACGCCGAATCCGCGATGATGCGCTGCCAGCGCCAGACCCAGTGGGCCACAGCCTCCATGCCCGGAAGTCATGAAAATCGTCGTGGACTCGCGCCAGATGCGAAGCTCCAGCGTGCGGTTTAGTTCAAGAGCTGGGCGCAATGTCTGCATCGCCATCATCAGCGATGATGAACCACAAGTGAAATCCAACGTCTGCTCGTAGAAAGGCACCCTTTTTAACTCCGGTTTGAGTCCCGGCGAGAGTGTTTTCTCGTAGCGCAGCGCCTCCATGTGATCTTCGTAGTAATCCGAGAGCACCCCGAAGCGCCGATAACCCGTGCCTTCGAACAGCGCCTGAGAGGCCAGATTGTCGCGGCGGATCTCCAGACGCAGATAGGCGCGTTCCTGCTTCCATGCCGTGTCTTCCGCCGCCGCTACCAGCGCCCGACCGATACCCCACCCACGCGCCCTCGGAATCACGGCGATCGAGTACAGCCGGGCGACCGAGGTTGCACGACTGAACAGCAACAGGACATAGCCGAGCAGACCCTCATCATCTTCCGCCACCAGCGTCTGGGCGCGACTGCGGGTCAGCAGATAACGGAACTGGCGGCGGCTGATCCGATCCGTCTCAAAACAGCGATTTTCCAGTCGCAGCAATGCACTGAGATCGGTCAATAGCGCGAAACGGATGCGTGGTGACGACACGGCGGCTGGATGGTGACGGGATAACTCGCTGGAGACCGGGGCAAAGAAACACTGGCAACGCGGTCAGATGCCATCAATCTACAGGGCGCATTGAAAAATGCAAGACAGAGACACCTTAAATAAGGTGAGTTCTGGTTATTATTCTTTGCAAGTCAGCATTTTAATCTGATCTGATGTTTATCGAGGCTTTGCAAGCCGGCCATCAACATCCACATAAATTAGCTCAATGTACTGATTCATATTGAATAATAGACAAAACTCACGTCAGCTTAAAAAACGATGGCAGACTTCGCGATGGATGCGCTGTGAAGTCTGTCTGGATTGACGCGCAGCGCCCGACATTTGATCTGACATTGCGCCAAAAACGGGGCGTGACCAGGTGTGCTGGAACAGCGCAGAACACATCTGATGCGCCATCACAGCGGCATTTTCGACGCCGCGCCCGGAATCTCGCGCACCAGACGTGGGAGCAGATAGCCCGGAAGCTGTTGGCGCAGGGTCTCGATCAGTCTGATGGCATCATGGTCGCTGACCTGGAAATGGGCGGCACCGGCAACCGGGTCGAGCTGATGGAGGTAATAAGGCAAGGTGCCGCACTGCAACAGCCGTTCGCTGAGCTGGCACAAGGTTTCGGGATCGTCATTGACGCCATGCAGCAGGACGCTCTGATTCAGCAGCGTTACTCCGGCGCGACGCAGATCGAACAGCGCCTGTTCAGCCGCATCGCCTAATTCACGGGGATGGTTGGCATGGATGACCACGACCGTCATCAGACCTGAGCTGGCCAGTATCGCGCAGAGCCGCTCGGTTACGCGGGTTGGTAGCACGACCGGCAAACGGGTGTGGATGCGCAGCCGGCGCATATGTCCGATGGTCGCAAGTCGCAGGACGATCTGCTCAAGCGTGCGGTCATCGAGCAGCAGCGGGTCGCCGCCGCTGAGGATGAGCTCGGACACGGATGGATCGGCAGCAATGTGTTCGCTTGCGGCGTCGAGCCGTGACCTGACCGTCCCCAGACTGGCATACGTGAAATGACGCCTGAAACAGTAGCGGCAATGGATCGCACAGGCACCCGTGGCGATTAAAAGTGATCTCCCGCCATATTTCCGTAGCAGACCATGACCGCAGTCCGCGCTGCGGTCATCGACCGGATCCGTGACATAGCCATCCACCTGAGCCTGTTCAATGAGACGCGGCAGCACCTGTCGCAGCAATGGATCATCAGGATCACCCATGCGCATCAAGCCCGCGAAAACAGGGGGAACCAGCAGACGGAAAGTCGCTGGATTCGGGTCAAGATCGGGAATATCGGCAGCTTTCAGCCCAAGCGCCGCAAGCAGGGCGCTGACTCCAGTAAAGGATGCTGCAAGCTCCCGCTTCCAGGATTCGGTTTCAGCCGGTTTGCCGCTCACCATTCTCAGTATGGTCTGATAACGACACATCTCAGGCCATGTTCAACCACCACCGCAATCCCTGCCGCCGCCAGAAACGACGCAGTTGACGGCGGGTGACCTGAAAGCGCATCCCCTGACAGGGATGGATGCTGATCTGCGACAGGCCACCATGACGAAGCTGGTTTTCAGCGCCCGTTAGACAGGCGTTCAGCGTCAGCAATGACTGGCTCCAGGCCGATAGATCCTGAGCCTGAAGCGCTGCCTGCGAGGCATCCCAGGCGATCAGTGTGGAACCTGCCGATCCTGACGCGCCCGCGCACCAGACTTGCGGCGTCAGATGCTGACTTCCGGCATAACGCGCCAGACCCCGCGTCAGTGGATGATCGCCGACAATCAGCGCGGGAGCATCGATCAACGCGCTTGGCAAACGCCCACCACCCCAAGTCCAGATACCGCTGATGACGGGGCGGCGCTGGCGTTCGCGCTCACGGTTGACCACGCTATCAAAGAAGAGCATTTGCGCCTCATTCAGCATCCCAATCCAGCGCGAGGCATCTGATCCATCAGGCAGCGCGTCGCTGATCGAGCGAGCAAGCACCTGATGGAGTGGCCGTGCGTGCAGATCCGGCGCACGGTCAACCCGCAGATACCAGCGTCCTGGCGTGGGTGCCAGCAGGTGTAGACCGTCATCCCTGAAATGCGCGTTGAACAGAGTCACTAGCGCATTGGCCTCGGCGCGATCCGGCGCGATGTCTGCGCCAGCAAAAAGCAGCAGACGATCCCGATCCGCTCGCAGATGCACCGGATCGGCATGCATCCAATGCGCATTCAGATTAGCGGCGGGATCATCAGCCAACAGACAGAGCAGCGCAGTCGGGAGATCCTGGTCTGGTTTGACCGGCAGACCAGCGGCAGCCAGCAGAATGGCCTCGGGATCAGAGATAGCGCATGGAATACGCTCCGCACGACCCAGCAGACGATCCAGCGTCGAGGTTTTTGGAAAAGGGTGTGGCCGTGCCGGGATGGGACCAAGCAGGCCGGGACAAATGAGTTCGAGCGTCACGCCGCTGACCTGCCCGCAACGGTTTTTGCCACAACAAAAGTAGAGACCCGATTGAACACAAAGCCAAGCAGCATTGGCAATGCAAATTGGGTAGCGATCAAGGTATCGACCTGACACTGTGCAAATTCAGGGATCGCAGAGCGCAGCGCAACGACATAGAAGAGGCTCAACCAGAGCGCCGCTGAATCCAGAAACACCGCGATCATAATTCCCCAAAGCGAATAACCAGCGGTCAGCACCAGACAGACTGCCATGATGGCCATGCTGATCGCCATACTCAGGATCGCGATGGACTTCTGGCCGTTGTACCAGTAATACCAGTGGCTTTTAAAACGCAACGACCACTGAATCAGCGCCTTTAACTGCGTCAGTGTCACGGATCCGCCAGCTCTGACGCCAGATCGGCCTGAATGTCCGCGATGTCCTCAAGTCCTACGGCAATTCGTACCAATCCATCGCCGATTCCAGCCAGCGCCCGTTCAGCGGGAGTCAGGCGACCATGCGTGGTGGTGGCGGGATGGGTGATCGTGCTTTTGGTATCGCCCAGATTGGCGGTGATGGAGAGCAGTCGGGTGGCATCGATCAGACGCCAGGCCGCCGCCTGACCACCGCGCACGTCAAACGCGACGATGCCGCCGCCGGTGCGCTGTTGGGTGCCAACCAGATGATGCTGAGGATGTTCGGCCAGACCGGGATAGTAGACGCGCTCGATGGCGGGCTGATCACGCAACCAGTTGGCAAGCTGGGCGGCGCTCTGCGAATGCGCTTGCATCCGCAGAGCGAGCGTTTCCAATCCTTTTAGAAAAACCCAGGCGTTGAATGGGCTAAGCGTCGGGCCTGCGGTGCGCAGGACACCATAGACTTCTTCGCCGACCAGCTTGCGATCACCAACGACCGCGCCGCCGACACAACGACCCTGACCGTCGAGATATTTGGTCGCTGAATGGACGACCAGATCGGCACCGAGTTCAAGCGGGCGTTGCAGCGCAGGGGTGCAGAAACAGTTATCGACCACCAGCAGACAGTCGTGACGGTGCGCGATATCGGCCAACTGGCGCAGATCGACCATTTCAGTCAGCGGATTGGATGGCGTCTCGCAGAACAGCAGCCGGGTGCGCGAATCAATCGCGGCTTCCCAGGCAGCGGGATCGCTCAACGTAACATAGCGGGTTTCGATGCCAAACCGTGTCAGATATTTGTTGAACAGCAGCGTGGTGCTGCCGAACAAACTGCGCGAGGCAAGCATACCGTCGCCGGTCTTCAGTAATCCCATGCAGACCGCCAGGATGGCGGCCATGCCCGACGCGGTCGCCACGCAGCGCTCGCCACCTTCAAGTGACGCCAGACGTTCTTCAAAGGCGCGTACCGTCGGGTTGGTAAAACGCGAGTAAATATTGCCGACCGTCTCTCCGGAAAAACGCGCCGCTGCCTCGGCGGCGCTCGCGAAGACATAGCTGGACGTGGTAAAAATCGGCTCGCCGTGCTCGCCTTCAGCGGTGCGCTGATGGCCGGTGCGGATGGCGCGGGTGGCAAAACCCGCTTCTCTTTCGGCACCGCTCAGGACGGGCAGATCATCAGTCGGTGTTGTAGAGATCAAGTGCGCTCTCACAGCTTGTAAAATGATCCTGCTTGGCGCTGTCGTTGCGCCGCGCTTCCAGAGTTTGCAGATATTCCGGCGTGACGTCGCCCGTGACATAGACGCCATCGAACACCGAGGTATCGAAGCGGTCGACGTGGCTCTTGCCTTTTTTCTGCACTGCTTCGATCAAGTCGCCTAGATCCTGGAAAATCAGACCATCAGCACCCAGTTCGCGCCTGACCTCTTCCTCGGTGCGACCGTGCGCGATGAGTTCGCTAGCGGCTGGCATGTCGATCCCGTAAACATTGGGATAACGCACCGGTGGCGCGGCTGAGGCGAAATAGACCCGATGCGCTCCGGCGTCACGCGCCATCTGAATGATCTGTTGCGAGGTCGTGCCGCGCACGATGGAGTCATCGACCAGCAGCACGTTTTTTTTGCGAAACTCCAGGTTGATCGCGTTGAGCTTCTGACGCACCGATTTTTTGCGCACTGTCTGGCCGGGCATGATGAAAGTGCGCCCGATGTAGCGGTTCTTGATGAAGCCCTCGGCATAATTAACGCCAAGATGGTTGGCCAGTTGCAGCGCGGCCGTGCGGCTGGTGTCGGGCACTGGGATCACGACATCGATATCATGGTTCGACCATTCGCGCTTGATCTTGCTCGCCAGCTTTTTGCCCATGCGGGAACGGGCTTTATGCACCGAGATATTGTCGATGATGGAATCCGGGCGGGCAAAATAGACGAACTCGAAGATACAGGGCGACAGCACCGGTTGGGCGGCGCACTGGTGGGTGTGAAGCTGACCATCGACGGTGATCAGCACCGCCTCGCCGGGCGCGACATCAGCAACGATCTTAAAACCGAGCGTGTCAAGCGCCACGCTTTCGGAAGCAATCATGTACTCGTTGCCATCCGCAGTCTCGCGGCTGCCATAGACCAGCGGGCGGATGCCATTGGGATCACGAAACCCGAACACGCCAAAACCGGGAATCATCGCCACCGCCGCATACCCACCCTGACAACGCCGATGGACGCCTGCGACCGCATGAAAAACATCCTGCTCGTCGATCCGCAGCTTGCCCTGGATCTGCAACTCGTGGGCGAGAATATTCAGCAGAATCTCGGAATCCGACTCGGTATTGAGATGACGTAGATCATCGACGAACAGATCGCGCTTGAGCGCCTCGGCGTTGGTCAGATTGCCGTTATGCGCTAGCACGATGCCGTAGGGCGAGTTGACATAGAACGGCTGCGCCTCGGCTGAACTCGCCGCGCCTGCCGTCGGATAACGCACATGCCCAACCCCAGTATTGCCGCGCAACTGGATCATGTGACGGGTCTGGAAGACATCCCGCGCCAGCCCGTTGTCCTTGCGCAGATAGAGTTTATCCCCCTGGCAGGTCACGATTCCTGCGGCATCCTGCCCGCGATGCTGCAAGACTAATAGCGCGTCATAGAGCGACTGATTGACTGGACTTTTGCCGACGATGCCAACGATACCGCACATAGGATCCTCGCCTGCGCTACCGGCGACCATCGAGCAAGGCTTGCTCTGAACGGAGCCGAAGGGATGGAGGTAGATAATTGAGAGACAGCCGATCAAGCTACCCCAGAACGATAGTCAGGATCAACTCTGGAATGCCATCACGTTCTTGCGCGCCAGACAGGACACGCTGCAATATCCGCAGCGTGTCCTGATTTGAGATTAATCGTCCGGGTGTTGGTAAGCGTCGGCCATCTGTTTCTGGATGTTGCCCGGAACCGGATCGTAGTGGCTCAATTCGATGCTATAGGTGCCTTCACCACCGGTCATCGCCTTGAGCCGGGCGTCATAACCCGATAGCTCGGCTAAAGGCACCTCGCCTTCGATGAGGATGCGTCCGTGGCTTTGGGTTTCGCTACCGTTGATGCGTCCGCGCCGCCCTGACAGATCGCCTGCCAGATCGCCCATCGCGCTGTCCTGCGCGGTGATGCGGATCTTGACGATGGGTTCGAGGATCACCGGCTGCGCCTTGAGCACGGCATCGATGAACGCCTTGCGACCGGCGGTGGCGAAGGCGATGTCTTTGGAGTCGACCGGGTGGAACTTGCCGTCGTAGACCGTGACCCGGATGTCCTGGAGTGGATATCCAGCGACTGCGCCCTCATCCAACACCTGACGCACGCCCTTTTCGATGGACGGAATAAAGTTGCCGGGAATGACGCCGCCGACGACGGCATCAATGAACTCGAAACCGGCGCCGCGCGTGTTGGGCTCGACCCGCAGATAGACCTCGCCAAACTGCCCCGCCCCGCCAGTCTGCTTTTTGTGCCGATGATGTCCTTCGGCCTTCCCCTGGATGGTCTCGCGGTAGGGGATGCTTGGTGGATGCGTTTCCACCTCAACATGAAACTGCTCGGAGAGACGGTGCAGCAGCACCCGCAGATGCAGCTCGCCCAGACCACGGATGATCGTCTCGTTGGCGGCAGCATTGTGTTCGAGATGGAAACAAGGGTCTTCGGCTTCCAGCTTGTGCAGAGCGTCGGTCAGTTTCTGCTCATCGCCACGCTTGGTCGTGTTGATGGCCAGGCCAAACAGCGGGATCGGGCATTCCATGCTGGAGAGATGGAAGTGATCCTCGTCGTGCGAATCGTGCAGGACGGCGTCAAAATGGATGTCATCGACCCGCGCCACCGCGAGGATGTCACCCGGAACGCCTTCGTTCACCTCGATCAGCTCATTGCCATGCAGCCGGTAAAGATGATTGACCTTAAAGGGTTTGCGGGCATCGCCGATAAACAGTTGACTGGCGGGCGTGATGCGTCCCTGATGGATGCGGAAGATGCCGAGCTTGCCGCGAAAGGGATCATTGATGATCTTGAAGACATGAGCGACGACATGCCGCGCCGGATCGGGCGTGACCACAGCCGGAACCTGGTCTGCGCCTTCGCCTTTCTGGAAAGCCGGCGGATTGCCTTCGGATGGATTCGGCATCAGTCGCGCCAGAATCTCCAGAAGCTCAGGGATGCCCGCGCCGGTCTGGGCGGACACGAAGCAGATCGGGATCAGGTGGGTCTCGCGCAATGCCGCCTCAAAGGGAGCATGTAACTGGTCTGGCGCAAGCTCCTGTCCCTGCTCCAGATAAACTTCCATCAGCGCCTCGTCCAGTTCGACCACTTGATCGATGATGTGGCTGTGCGCATCGTCCACTGAGGTGAAATCGGTCGCCGCGCCGGTCGCCTGGAAAAAGCAGTCGATCACCTGCTTCCCACCGTTGGCTGGCAGGTTGATCGGGAGACATTCGGCACCGAAGGTATCGCGGATCTGGGCGATCAGACTCTCCAGATCCAGATCCGGGGCATCGATCTGGTTGACGATGATCAGACGGCACAGGTTGCGATTATCTGCGGCCTTCATCAGCCGCAAACTCATCGGTTCGATCCCGGCCTGGGCATTAATGACCAGCGCTGCGGTCTCGACTGCTGACAGCACTGAAATGCTGCGACCCAGAAAATCCTGTGCGCCGGGGGTATCAATGCAATTGATATGTTTACCAGCGGTGCTGAAGCTGGTGATCGCGGTGTCGAGTGAATGTTGCAGTTCTTTTTCGAGTGGGTCGAAATCACAGACCATGTTGCCACGAGCGATGGTTCCTGGCGTGGGGATAACGCCCGTGGCGACCAGTAGCGCCTCGACCAGGGTGGTTTTGCCTGATCCGGCGTGGCCGATCAGTGCGATATTGCGGACATCCTCAGCATTGTAGTCAGACATCAGTGATCCTGTCGTCGCGCTTGAATGGAAAAAACAGTGCGTTGTCGCACCCCTGCAATGTTTTATCAGTCTCGGAAATTATACTTTGATGCCTCCCCCGGCTGAAGCCGGGAAATTCCCGGCGACAACCAAAGGGACGTCGTCTAACGAGATTGGCATCCCAATCCGACATTGAGGATGTTTTGCGCCGCGTTGATATCGCGGTCGTGCGTTGCTCCACAGTCCGAGCACACCCAATGTCTCACTCCAAGCCCGCTCAACCCTTGCGGGCGGCTGTCGGGAATCGTCCCGCAGCACGAACAGGTTTGGGTACTGTACGCTTCGTTGACTTCCGCAAACACGACTGACTGCCCGATGGCTTTGTACGTCAGTTGTGTCTTGAGCATGAACCAACCGGCATCCAGGACAGACTTTGCCATCTTGGTTTTGACCAGCTTGGCGCTGCTTACGTCGCCAACGACGATCATCCCGTGCGATTGCACGATCTTTGACGAGAACTTGTGAATGGAATCCTTGCGACGGTTTTTGATCTTGGCGTGAAGGTTGCGGACTTGCTTTGTGTTGCCTGCCCGTTGCGCCTTAGCGAGTGTTTCCTCGGCGTTGCGATAGAACTGACTGGCGTCCAGCCTCACGCCATCCGAACAGGTGGCGTAGTCTTTTAGTCCAAGATCAATGCCAATCGCCGACGTTTGGCCGTTGTGCCGGATCGGGACGCTGACGGCGACGTTGAAGTACCACCGCCCTCGCGCATCCTCGGAGAAACAGCCGGAACGAAAATCGTACTGGCTCAGTCCATAGCTATCCCAGACTTTGAAGAACTGGCCGTGATAGCGCACCTGGCCGTTCTTCCAGACGGCAGACCCAACCTTGAATGGAATCCAGCCTAATGCACGTTTCGATCCGCCAGAACACCGCCAGCGCAGTTTGTCTTGCTTGAACTGACGGCGCTTCTTGCCGTGTTCGGCGATGACTTCCTGGTAGGTGTGCGAATGCAGATGTGGCGCACGTTCGGCGCGCATCGGTTGCAGCGACTTTTGCAGAGCGAAGGCGGAAGTCTCGCCGTTTATCCAGCCGACGCCGGGGATCGGAATCCTGGAAAACTCTGCCGATTCCGCATTCGCGGCGTTCCAGACCTGATTCACTTCAAACGCGAGTTGCCGCAACCGCTTGGCGTGCTTGTCGCGGATGCGGACTGAAAGCGTTTTGGTCTGTGTTTCCATGCACGATAGAATACAAGATCACCGCCCTCAAGGGCGGGCTTGTCGTGGCGGTCACTGAGCTTGAGCTGTCATTCCGGCAAATTTGTCCGGGCGATTCTTGATCTGTATCTTGGAGGACAAGCGATGACCCTAACGTTGCGATCAAGTGCTTTTCACGATGGTGATTCACTGCCCAAGCGTCTGACCTGCGAAGGCGAGGATCGCTCGCCACCGTTAGCATGGGAAAACCTACCAGAAGGCACGGCCAGTCTGGTGCTGATTATCGACGATCCGGACGCGCCAGACCCGGCGGCACCCCGGATGGTGTGGGATCACTGGATTCTCTATAACCTGCCGCCAGACTGTCCTGGGCTGGATGAAGGCGTGACGGGCGCTGAACTGCCGCATGGAACCGGTGAAGGCATCAATAGCTGGGGACGCACCGGCTACGGCGGCCCCTGTCCGCCGGTGGGTCGGCACCGCTATTTCCATCGACTCTATGCGCTGGACATCCGTTTGTCGCCGGAACTCGGCACGCCGCAAAAGGATGATCTGCTGCTGGCCATGGACGAGCATATTCTCGCCCATGCCGTGCTGGTCGGCACCTACGCAGCGCAGACCGATCATCAGGGGCGAACGTGATCGATGGTAACAGTCACGGAGGCGGTATCGCCTGGATGCACCGGCTCGGTTTGGCCTTCGAAATCACCACGTTGCGCCGTAGCCTGACCGGTCAGCGAGATGCGGGCGCCAACCATCACCTCGGCAAAGGCGGATAACCGCAATGCCGGGCTCATCGCCAGACTGTCATCCAGGGTGACTGTGCGTGGGAGATCCTGCACACGCAGCCGCTGCACCGCCAGCGGCATCGGTGGTCCCGATACGGCACGGGCAAAGATAAAGACGGTCTGGTCGGGCGTGGTTTGCGCAGTGAGCGCCGGATCAAGCCTAACCGTGACGTTCAGAGTGCCCCCGGCAATCTTCGCTGATGACTGGTCGCTGGCTGCGGTCTTCTGGTCGGGCTGATCAACGCTGTCAGCAGACACCGCTTGCTGACCGACGCGCCCTCTGGCCTCATCGATCATTTCGCGCAGATTTTTGGCCTCCTCGCTGCCTGGTTCCAACTCATCGAAAATCTTCTGCCAGATGTCTAACGCATCCTGATACTGGCCGTGCTGATAGAGAATCATCCCGGACAGCCAGCGGGCGTTGGGATTGGCTGGCTCCTGCGCCAGCGCGGCCTGGATCAGTTCAGCCGGTTTTCCGTCGAGACGCTTGCCCTGGCCGGACGTGGCGAGTGCTTCGGCATAGGCCAGCATCACCTCGGTTTGATGAGGTGCCAGCTCATAGGCTTTGGTGATGGCATCCAGTCCCTTCTGCATGTCGTTGATTGCGAAGTAGGTGCGTCCCAGCATTAGCCAACCGTCCAGGTTGGCTGGATTCTTTGCGAGACGCGCTTCCATCCGCTTGACCAGATCCTCGATGGGTGGCGCATTCTGTTCGGTGGTCGCGGGTTGAGCCTGACCGCTGGCCGCCGCGTCCAGACGGGGGAGGATGTCCTGATTGCCCAGCGTGAGATAGAGGAGCACCGCCGCCAGAGGCAGCATCACCGAAAGCACGCTGGCCAGTGCCCAGCGGCCTGCGGCAGAAGTGGGCTTGAGTTCAGGCGCGGCCTGCTCGTCAAGATCGTGCAGCAGATCGCGCTCCAGATCACGACGGGCAGCGGCGTACTGATCCTGATCCAGAAAACCGGCGGCAAGATCGGCGTCCAGCTCTTTGAGACGCTGCTGGCAAATGCTGAGATTGAGCGCATCCTGCACCGGTGCATCCGCGCTGGTTTCCTGACGCCACAGCGGGAGAATGATAAACGACAGCGCGAGCGTGGTCAGGCCGGCGGCGAGAATCCAGAATATGATCATTGGCTTAAATATCTTGATGGTCGTGTTTTTGGGCAAGGAGCTGGTTCAGGCGGGCGCGTTCGTCGGCGCTGAGTTCCGCCTGTTCGGGTTCAGACTTCTTGCGTTGCAGTGTGCGCAGCAGACGCCAGCCACCAAACCCGACCAGCAGGAATGGGCCAAACCAGAGAATATAGGTCGAAGGCTTGATGGGCGGTTCATAGAGGACAAAATCACCATAGCGGGCAGTCAGAAACGCGATCACCTGCTCACGGCTCTGACCCTCGCGCAGCATCCGGTAGACCTCCTTACGCAGATCCTCGGCGACCCCGGCCTGCGAACCGGCCAGTGATTCGTTCTGACACACCAGACAGCGCAGCTTGCCGATCAGGTCGTGAAATTCATTGAACTTGGCGGGATCGTCAAACGTGAATTCTTCGAGCGTGTAAGCCTGTGCCGTGCTGAACACCAGCGCAGTCGCCAGCAGCACGCCCGACAAAACGGTTTGCATCAGATTGGTTAATCGCATGGTTTATTGTGACCGGTAGCGTTTGATGATGGGGAGAATTTCAGACTCCCAGACAGCACGATCAATCGGGCCGATCCGTTTGTGACGGATGATGCCCTCGCCGTCCACCACGAAGGTTTCAGGCGCGCCATAGACACCCCAGTCGATCCCCGCCTTGTTATCAGGATCAAACAGGATTGCGGCGTAGGGGTCGCCGTACTGACGCAGCATCTGCAAGGCTTCCGGGCGCGTGTCTTTCCAATTGAATCCGATCACCTGAATGCCCTGTTCGTGGGCGATCTGCATCAGTTCGCCATGCTCCTGACGACAGGATGGACACCAGGATGCCCAGACGTTGACCAGCGAAACCTTGCCGCGCAGCACCTCCTGAGTGAGGGTCTGGCCGGGGTCTTTGAGCGACTGGAGCGCAAAGGCTGGCGCCGGTTTATCGACCAGTGGCGATGGCACTGTGCGTGGATCCAGTCCCAATCCGTAAAACAGCAGCGCGGCCAGGGCGATGAAAATGCCTAGCGGGATGAGTGCGCGTGACGCAGATGGACGCATGTGTGTTCTCCAGCTTAGAGCGTGGTCGTGACCGCGCTGTCAGGCACGGCACGCGCAGTACGGTAACGGCGGTCAGTGACAGTCAGCAGACCGCCCAGCGCCATGAAGAGTGTTCCCAGCCAGATCCAGCGGACATAGGGCTTGTAATAGATTCGCAACGCCCAGTCGCCGCGCACCCCGATGGGTTCGCCAAGCGAGAGATAAATGTCGCGCAGGAATCCGGCATCAATCGCCGCCTCGGTCATGGGCATCCCGCCTGAAAAATATTTGCGCTTTTCGGGATAGAGCCGGGTGATCTCATGATCGCCCTGATAGATCACGAACTCACCCCGGAAGGCGTCATAATTGGAGCCTTTCGTCACCTCGACGCCATTGAACTGGAAGCGATAGCCCGCTTCTTCGTGGATTCCGCCGGGTGACAGACGGATGTCTGTCTCGGAGCCATGATTGGACACCATGGTGACGCCGACGATAAACACCGCAATGCCCGCATGAGCCAGCCACATGCCGTAATAACTGCGGCTGTTGCCAGCGAGATCCGCGCCCAGTCCCTTGAGACCACCGCCCTGGTGCCGCAGACGCTGCGCCAGACTGATGACATGTGCTGCAACCAGCCATGCGGCCATACCCAGCCCGAAGCCGACAGCTAGATTGCCACCCGGAATAAGCTGAAATGCGGCAGCAAACAGTGTCAACAGACCGAGTGCCAGCGCCAGCCACAGCGAGCGCAGCAGGCGCTTCGGCTCATCGTGCTTCCAGTGTGTCAGCGGGCCAATCCCCATCGCCAGAATCAGCAATGGCGACAGAAACACGAACATCGTGTTGAACCACGGAAACCCAACCGAGATCTTGCCCCAACCGGCGGCATCATAAATCAGCGGCGCAAGCGTGCCGAACAACACCAAGACCGCCAGTGTCGCGAGCAGCAGATTGTTCACCAGCAGCAGGCTTTCGCGTGACACCAGATCAAAGCGTCCACCGCCCGTGATCGCGGGCGCGCGCCAGGCATAGAGCGCCAGCGAACCGCCGATGACAATACACAGAAACAGCAGGATAAAGGTGCCACGAGCCGGATCGGTGGCAAACGCATGAACTGATGTCAGCACCCCAGAGCGCACCAGAAAAGTGCCGAGTAGGGACAGCGAGAAAGCCGAGATTGCCAACAGCACAGTCCAGTTCTTGAACGCGGCGCGTTTTTCGGTAACGGCCAGCGAATGAATCAGCGCAGTTCCCACCAGCCACGGCATGAACGAGGCATTTTCGACCGGATCCCAAAACCACCAGCCGCCCCAGCCGAGTTCGTAATAAGACCACCAGGAGCCGAGCGCGATGCCAATGGTGAGAAACACCCAGGCCACCGTCGTCCAGGGTCGTGACCAGCGTGCCCAGGCCGCATCCAGCTTGCCGCCAATCAGTGCCGCGATGGCAAAGGCAAAGGCCACCGAGAACCCGACATAGCCCATATAAAGCATCGGCGGATGGATCGCCAGACCGGGATCTTGAAGCAGCGGATTGAGATCGCGCCCTTCGAGTGGTATCGGAAAGATCCGGTCGAACGGGTTTGATGTCAGCAGCATGAACAAGAGAAAGCCGACCGCGATCATGCCCTGCACCGAGATCACGCGGGCAATCATGACCAGTGGCAAGTTGCGGCTCAATGCACCCACCGCCGCGCCCCAGCCGGCCAGCATCAGCACCCACAGTAGCAGCGAGCCTTCATGCGCGCCCCAGATCGCTGACACCTTATAGAGCGTTGGCAGCAGCGAATTCGAGTTGGTTGCCACATAGACGACCGAGAAATCATCGGTCAGAAAGGCTTGCAGCAGACACAGAAAACTGATTCCGATAAACGTCAGTTGACCCCAGGCGAGCGGACGCGCCAGTTCCATCCAGGAACGATTGCCAGCGAAGGTGCCAATCAACGGCACCGTTGACTGCACCAGCGCGAGCATCAGCGCCAGAATCAACGTGAAATGACCAAGTTCAGGCACCATCAGTTGGTTGCTCCGGTCGTGGCGGATTGAGTCACGCCTTCCGCATGGGCGGTTTTAAGCGTGCTGGCGACTTCAGGCGGAACATAATCCTCATCGTGCTTGGCCAGCACTTCGTCTGCATAAAAGATTCCGTCAGCACCCAGTTTGCCCTTGGTCACCACGCCTTTTCCTTCGCTGAAGAGATCAGGCAGGATGCCGGTATAGGCCACTTTCACGGTCTGCGCGTTATCGGTCACATCGAAATAAACCGTGAGGCCATCGGGCTGACGCTTCAGCGTTCCCGTAGTCACCAATCCGCCCAGCCGGAACACATGATCAGCCGGTGATTCCTTGGCGATCACCTGAGAAGGGCTGAAAAAATAGGAGATATTGCTCTTGAGTGCAGTCAGTGCCAGGGCCGATGCAGTGCCGATGCCAAGGATTGCCAGACCAACAAAGATCAATCGTTTCTGTCTTGGTTTCATGTTTTTCAGTGTGCGAGGTTTAAGTCATGAGTAAATGATTCGCCTTGAATTTCCATGCTCTGAGGCAATCGACCATCTTTAGAATAGAAAGAGATATTCCCGTTTTCATTCACGATCCAAACTTCGTTTGCTCCCTGAGCAAGATAAAGCTGGATTTTTTCATCAATCTCGCCTTTTGAATTCGATGGCGACGTGATTTCAACACAAATTTCAGGCGCTTTTTTATACGGCGTGTCGAAATGATATCTTCCAATAAATGAATCTGATGCCCAGGCGACATCAGCAACCTTCACACCATCGCTGGTTTGAATCGAACACTCCATAATGATTTTTCCGCTTTGCTTGCGCTGATCGATATATGAACCAATTTCATACTGAAGCCTTCCGTGATGATTTGTTGCGGGACTCATCAGAATCTGACCCCACTTATTGAGTTCGATCTTGAATGGCAAGTTTTTCAAATAAGGATCGCTGATCGCCTGTTTCCAATCCATTTTTGATGACCTTTATCTGATTGCGATGCAATTTTTCTCTGAAAAAATAATACGCTTCAAGCACTTGTTTGATCCCATCGAGCAGGATTTGGCATTTTTCTCGAACGCGCCAGATGGCTTCGAAAACGCGGAAACCTCCATACATCACGGATAAAATCAGGCGACGTCTTGCAACAAATTAACGAGATCTTTGCCGGATGTGACTTTAGGCAGCGGCTTGTTATCCTGTTTATAGAGTTCGACCACCTCTTCCACGATTTGGCACAGCTCATCAAAAACAGCTTTTTCATCGTTGCCGTGACAGCCACCAAACATGAGTCCAGGGCAACTGCCCACATAGCATCCATCTTCCTCTGACCATTCAACGATTTTCGCGTATCGGGCGCTCTCTTTCATTTCTGTGATTCCGTAATTGCTTTTTGCACCGCCTTAACAAGATACCGCTGGGCGTCATCACCGAGTTTTCCAGATATTGTGATTGGTTTTGTGACTTTTTGGTGAACGTAATTTCGATGACTGCCTTTCCCGCCACGATCCACAAACCCGGCCTGATCCAACAAGGCCATCATTTCACGAACTTTCGGAGGCATTAAACTGCACTCTTATTATCCTCAGCCGGTGAGTGCCGACTATTTCATTCAGACATCGCGATGAACCCATCGTGTTTATTTGATCCCATCGAGCAGAATTTGACGTTTTTTATTTTCCAAATCCTTGATTACATAAGTTTTAGCTTTTTCTTCCAATATCTCAATAGCCTTGACGATCTTCTCTTGCACCTGCAATGGTGGTAGTGGGATGAGTAATTGTCTAAGAATTCGACTGTTCAAACTTTTCCCAAAAGCCTTCCAGCCAGAGTCAAGGTCAATAAGGCGGGAGTTAAATACAGAAAATAGATACTCTTTAAGGCAAGAATTGTTATTCTTGATAACAAGCCCTGCAATGGCTTCATTTGTGTAAAGGTTTGTTCCTGCAATAGCAGTTCGTCCTATTGATAATTTAAACGATAGCAGCGTTGTTCCTTCAGGGATTAATTTTACGTTCGAGTTTTTCACCCCTTGGTCGTTAATTTTCTCTTTTGTGTCAGTTATTATTTGACCGTTCATCTCTGCAATGGAAACCCAGAGATTTATTCCGTTCTCATAGTATTCGGTTTTCTTCCTACTTGGTGTCCCACCAATACGAACATCACAAATTCCCTCTTCACCACCCAACGGCACCAGCGGATACTGCGTATCGAACACCGGCGCGGTGGTGGCTTCTGTCGGTGACAGATTGATCGCCAGCTCGCAGCCGGTGCGGCTGAAATCGAAATAGGCAGGCGTGGGTGCAGTGCGGAGTTTGTCGGCAAGCGGCGAGCCGTCAGGCAGGTCTTCCGGCTCAGTCCCTAAAAAGGCACAGCGAAAATGATGCGCGGCCTTATCTGCTGGTTCGTCGCGGCGGTCGGTGTCTGGCGTGTAAAGTCGTCCGCCGTCGAATGGCTCGCGCAGAAACACCATGCCCTCAGCACCGCGCCGCTGGCTCCATTTGTAACCAAGAAACGTCTGTTCTTCGGCTTTGCCGCTGGCACTACGCAGGACGGTTGTGATCTGTGGGATCAGTTCGCCTTTCTCAAAATCCGCGACATGCGCCAGCGCGAAATAGATGAACTTGGTTTTTTCGGCCTCGCGGCAGTGGCGGAGGAATTTACCGCGCAGTTCGGCCTGCTGTTCAGCTTTCGGTTGTTTTTGGAAACTCTTTTGATCGCGGCGACGCTTGATCTCGGCCAAGTCGTCAAATTCGCGCTGATAGGCGTTAAACAGCGTGGCGGCTTCAAGGTCTTCGGGTAATTCGTTGGTGGGGTCGGCCAGCCATTTGCAATACAGCTCAAAATCCAGCCCGGCAGTGGCGCAGTAGGCGCGTAGCAGGTCGCTGTCGGCGTAGTCCTCATCACGCAACTGTTTATCTTCATCAAACAGCGCATCGGCGCGGATGCTGAAATGATCATGATGGGTATCGGGACGGCGCTCCAAGAGCAGAATAACGGTATTGGTGCCGGTGGCGATAAAGGCGCTGCCGCCCAGTTCGACGATGCCGCGCAGCAGGAATTTCTCCAGCAGCAGTGCGCGGGTGCGCTGGTAGATGCCGCTGTTGCTGAGGATGGACGAGGGCAGGATCAGCCCGGCCAGTCCACCCACGGTCAGAAGTTGCGCGGTGCGTTCGACAAACAGCGTTTCAATCTCGCCGCTGTTGGCGGTCAGGTGCGCCAGCAGTGCAAACTGGTTATTGCGTAGATCCAAGTGCTGCTTGAAGTCCTTGACCGAATACGGCGGATTGGCGACCAGCACATCGACCGTGCCAGGCTTGGGCAGCAGTGGGTTAGCATGATCAAGTCCATCCTCGTGCAGGATGTTGGCATCGCCCGCGCCGTGGAGAAACATGGCGATCTTGGCGGTGCGGGCAAGACGGTAGTCTTTCTCGATGCCCCAGACATGATCTCGGGTCCAGGCGGTATTGACGGCTTGCGGGAGACCAAGCGCGGCAAGGTCTTCCTGGATTTCTTCAATGATTTCGGTGAGGAAATGGGCGCTGCCGCAGGCGTAATCCATAACGCTTGGAATGACGTGGTGCTGGCCGGATTCGTGCGCGGCGGCAATACGTTCGCGTAGCGGCAGACAGCGCACGATAAAGCGTGCGATAGGAATCGGCGTGAAAAATTGACCTTCGGATTGCTTGAAACCGCTGTTGAGCAGCAACTCGAACAGGTTGCCCAGAAATGCCTGCTTGCTGGTGTATTTCAGGCGGTAGCCCTGGAACAGCTCGACCACCTCGCGCACCACCTGGGTGTTTTGCTCGAAGAGCTTTTTGTTGTGAACTTCCTTAAAAGCAAAATCATTGTTGGTATAGAACTTGAGCGCACGGAAGATTTTTTTGACTTCGTTACGCGCCATGTCGCGGCGATGCGCCATGAAAGCGTTGTCGATGTCACGCTCTTCAAAATAGGTGATGTCCTCGCCAAGCGCGTCTTTCATGCCGCGCTTGTAAAGCCGTTGCAATCGGTCAATCAGATCTTCTGGGGTGTCCTTGTTGGGAAACCACTGAAAATCGAGAATCTCGTCGGCGGTGCGTGCCTCATCAACCAGCTTGGCGAGGATGATGGCGCACAGACGGTTAAAGGCGTTTTCCTTGTCGGACACATTGTTGTGCCGCAGGATCTCCATGAACTGATTGAAGACCCGGTTGCTGCCGTTGTCGCCGTTGAATTCTTTGAGATCCTTGACGCGCCTGGGCGTGTAGCCGATGGCATAGGGTGTGAATTCGTCCTCGAAGATGCCGACGTTCTGAATGGCCGCGTCGTAAGTGGTTTTCCAGACATGATGCAGCGTTTCACGGTTGTGGGCGTGTTCAAACAGCGGCACAGACTGACGTGCGGCGCTGTGGTTTTCTGCTTTTTCCTTTCTGGCAAACTTGTCTTTTGCCTCGGCTGAATCCATGACCTGGATGATGTCGCAGCGATAATCAATGTCGCCCGCAAGTGTGTTGAGCCGGGATGAATAGATGCAAAGATGGGTGGCACTGCGATCCTGTTGCAGATAGCCAAAGATCTGCCCGCCGTCTTGCAACGTCCGCAATCGCTCAACATCGTGTTCCACGCCGAAGGTCTTGCATTCGATGATCAGCAACGGCGGGGCGTTGTCCTGTTCACTGGGATCGCTGACCCGCCGCCGCACGACGATGTCACTCTTGCCACCTGAAGCCCCGCGCCCGACCTGATAGCGTTGCTCCAGAATCAGTGTTGCGGGATCGTAGCCTTTCGCCAGCAGGCGGCAGACGCATTCCAGCACGACAAAATTTTCTGGGTGGTCAAAATTGCTGGTGGTGCGGTCGCCAAGCACGATAGGCCGGGGATAGTCGATGGTGCGTCTGGCGGTATCGACTGTAATGACGTACTCGCCCGTTGCGGAAGACGCAAAGCGGCGTTCCCAGCAATCAGGGGCGATGCACTCGAAGTGCAAGATGCTGAAAAAGTGTGAATGATTGGTCACGTCACGCCGCGTCTAAAGCCACTCTCCCACTGGGAAGAGGGGAGAGATTTTTACTGGTCATGTTCGCCGCGCAGCCGGATTAAGCGCCCCAGACGCGCCAGAATCGTTCGCTGTTGCGCCCGCAGTTGCAGGATTTCGGCCAGCAACACCAGCGCAACCATGCCATAGGCACCCCAGACGAAAAAGGCATAGCCGCCTTGTGCAAAAAATTTGGTCATGCCCGGCCTCCGTCGGTTAAGAGCTCATGCACCCAGGTACTCTCCGCCTCGCGTGTCAGGATGATGCCGCGCAATCGCATGAATGTGGTGGCAAATGAATACATCCAGAAGGCCAGCATCATGGTCAGCATTGCAAAGAGGATGTTGCCGTCGATTTTGGTCAGGTTGGAACGCTGATGCAGCGCGGCGCACTGGTTCGGGTCGGGACAGTTGATCGACCAGAAGATGACCGGAACCATGACCAGTCCAACAATTGCCAACAGCGCGGCAGCGCGATCTGCACGACGGATGTCGTCAATGGCTGAATGCAGCGCCATGTAACCGATATACATGAACAGCAGCACCAGTTCCGATGTCAGGCGCGGATCCCAGTCCCAATAGGTGCCCCAGCTTGGACGCCCCCAGAACGCACCAGTCCAGAGCGCCAGGAAGGTGAAGATGGCTCCGGTCGGCGCAATCGCGTTGGCCATCATGAACGACAGCCGGGTGTTGAACACCAGCCCGATGGCGGCCCAGCCAACCATGACGACATACAACCACATCGACATCCAGGCCGAGGGGACATGGATGAAGATGATGCGGTAATACTCTTTCTGCGGGTTGTTGCCACCGAGTCGGTCAACGGTCTCGAAAAAGCCCCAATAGAGACCAACGATGAGCAGAACGACCGTCAGAATCCAGAACACCGGAATCAGTCGTCCAGCGGTGGGATAGAAGGATGCGGGAGATGCGAGTTTAAACCAGTTGGGGGTCATGGGATTGAGTAGAGTCGTTGGAAATCTGAAGATGATGAATCGAGACCGATCGTGATGATTTCTTGATTTCTGCTAGGCCGCATGTCGGGGTAATGGAAGTTGAAATCTTCCAGCGACGACTCCGGCAACGGTCAAATCCTCGTCAAGCTCGTCCCATCTCAATGCGTGACCGTTCACTTCAATTTGAACGTCTTTCAATTGTTGTTCGGATGCCTGACTCAGGATTTGAAAACGGTCAGCAGGAAAGCCAAAAATCCGTCCATCCGTCAATTCAAGATAGATCATTCTTTTTTCCGCCCAAGCCCTGACGGCGACAGGCTCTGTCTCATTGATGGTATTCATGGTATTGATCAACCAAGGTTTGTCTCTGTTCAAATACAAGTCTCTCAATCTCTCGTAAATCATGAGAGGGTATCCCACGATTACGCGCCAAAGCGACAGGTGAGAGCCAGAATTTGCATTCGCTATTGGCGCAGCGCACATGAATGTGCGGTGGCTCAGTACCTTCATCTGAATAAAAATGAAAGCGAAATCCACCAATTTTCATAACTGTTGGCATTTTATCTATCTCCACAGTCAGTCATGATCGAAGACTATTCGATAGAAATCCGCAACGCTGCCGCCGATGCCACCGGCGCAAAGATCAGCGCAACCATCAGAAACGCTCCCAGCAATGTAAGATAAGGCCGGGTATCTGACAAATCGATGACACTGACCTCCACCGCCCCCGCGCCATAGACCAGCACCGGAATATAAAGCGGCAGAATCAGGAGCGACAGCAGAATGCCTCCACCGCGCAGACCGAGCGTGAGTGCCGCGCCGATGGCACCGATCAGACTCAGAACCGGGGTGCCAAGCAGCAGCGAGAACATCATGACGCCAATGGCGGTTTCGGTCAGGTGATACTGCATCCCAACCAGTGGTGCGATCAGCACCAGCGGCAGCCCGGTCAGGAGCCAATGCGCGGCGATCTTGGCCAGCACCAGCAGCCCCAGCGGTTGTGCGGTCAGCAGCATCTGCTCCAGCGTACCGTCGTCATAGTCCGCTGCAAACAGCCGTTCCAGCGCCAGCATCGAAGCCAGCAGCGCCGCCACCCAGACCACTCCGGGGCCAAGGATGCGCAGAACCTGATGCTCAGTGCTGACGCCAAGCGGGAAGAGGCTGACCACGATCACGAAAAAAAACAGCGTGGTCAGGACATCGGTACGCCGACGCAGAGCCAGCGTCAGATCGCGTATGAGAATGCACCAGAAAACGCGCAACATGTCGTTTCAGTTCCCCAGATCCAGACGTGCGACCTGACCGGATGTCAGGGGCACTTCCTGATGTGTCGTCAGAACCGCCAGCCCGCCATCTGCAACATGCGCGGCGATCAAACCCTGTAATAAGGTCACGGCATCCGTGTCCAGCGCGGTAAATGGCTCATCCAGCACCCAGAGTTTTGCCGTGGACAGAATCAGTCGCGCCAGCGCCACTCGTTTTTTCTGGCCTTGAGACAACATTCGGGTGGGCAGATCCTCAAAACCCTTAAGCCCGATGCGTTGCAGCGCATCCCAAATGGCTGATCGATCCACCTGATCGCCGTCGAGCGTCGCCGCGACAGCGAGATTTTCGATGCCGGTCAGATCGCCTTTGATGCCGTTGAGATGTCCAAAATAGAGCAGATTACGACGGTAATCCTCGCCCAGATGACGGATGGATTCACCTTGCCAGCGAATTTCGCCATGCTCCGGCGTAAACAGCCCGCAGAGCGTGCGCAGGAGCGTGGTTTTACCGCTGCCGTTGCGCCCGCGCACATGCAGCAGGGTACCGGCATCGAGGCTGAAATCGAGTCCGCTAAACAGCCGTCGATCACCGCGTCGGCATTCGAGTCGGGTCACGTCAAGGATAGAATCGGCCATCAGTGGCTATTGGGTTCCTGGAGATCCGTTAGGTTTCGGCAGTGTATCAAGGGTTAATTCAATCCAGTTCTCGACACGTTCATTGATCTCAGCGGCTTTTTGACCCTGAGTATCCAAGGCTGACCCGGCCACCATGTCGATGGTTCCCGGATATTTGATGAAGCGTCGCCGTCCCCAAAAATAACCGGCATTGTGCGCAATCGGAACCACGGGGTAGCCGGTCTGTTCAGCAAGGAGTGCGCCGCCGATGGCATAGGGGCGACGGGTTCCAGGCGCAACCCGGGTGCCTTCCGGGAAGATGACGACCCAGCGTCCTGCCGCCAGTCGCTGCCCACCCTCACGGACGAGTTGAACGACCGCACGACGGCCAGCAGAACGGTCGATGGCAATCGGTTGAAGACAGCCCATGGCCCAGCCAAAAAATGGGAGACGCATGAGTTCCTGTTTCAGAACCCAGCTTTGTTCAGACGGAAGCAGTCCGCGTAATGCAATCGTTTCCCATGCCGATTGATGTTTTGCCAGCACGATGCTGTTCGTGTCAGGCAGATTTTCAAAGCCATGCAGTCGGTAATCGAGCCGACAGATCAGGCGCAGTGCGGCTAGATTCGACAGACCCCAGCGACGAGCGAGTTGCGAGACCCAGCGCGGACGCCTGATCCAGTGTGCCAGCAGCATCGCAATCGAAAACAGGATGCTGGAGAGGAGCAGAAAGAGTTGATAGAGCAGTGAACGCAATAACAGCATGGATTAGCCTCGATCATGCAGCAGACGATCAGCAACGGCGCTGAGATCCTGACAGACCGCAACAGCGTCCAGAAGATCCGCGTGTTGCTGCATCGTTGTCAGTGTGCGTTTGCCCTTGCCGGTCATCACCAGCCATGGCGCGGCGCCAACCTGACGCGCAACGCGGATGTCATTGAGCGTATCGCCAATCACCGGAACTCCGGCTAGGTCGACATTCATCCGGCTGGCAATCTCGTCGAACAGCCCGGTTTGCGGTTTGCGGCATGAACACTGATCGTCAGGGCCGTGCGGACAGAAGGCGATCATCTCGATACGTCCACCCTGTGCTGCGACCAGATCCCGCAATGTTTGGTGCATGGCATTCAGGTCACTGAGCGAAAAGAGTCCACGCGCAATTCCCGATTGATTGGTGGCAATCGCAATCCGATAACCGGCCTGGGAGAGCCGTGCAATGGCGGCAATGCTTCCCGGAATAGGCTGCCATTCATCCAGTGATTTGATGTAGTCATCCGAGTCTTCGTTGATGACGCCATCACGATCCAGAATCAGGACGGGTTCAGCGGTGGATGGAATCACAGTGATTGAAGACGCGACAGATCGGCAACCAGCATCAGAAGTCCCGCCAGCGATTGCAGAAGCCGCAGACGGTTGTGGCGCACCCGGAGGTCATCTGACATGACCATGACCTCGGTGAAGAACGCATCGACATCCTCTTTCAGATCTGACAAAGCATCCAGCAGATTTATGTAGTCGCGCTGTTTAACAAGCGGATCAAGGCGTTCGCTTAACTCTCCAATGCGCGCTGCCAGCCGTGCCTCGGCAGGTTCAGTCAGAAGTGCCGGATCAATGCGTCCTGTATCGATACCATCAACCTTGTTCAGAATGTTGCGGATGCGTTTATTGGCGGCAGCCAGCGACGTCGCAGCAGGTAAACGGCGGAAGGCGGTGACAGCGGCCATCCGCTGATCCATGTCCCAAGGATTAGTTAGCCCGGTCTGAATCACGGCCTCGACGGTATCACCGGCGATGCCACGGTCACTGTAATACCCCTGCAAACGTTCGAGCATGTAGGCAAACACCGCCGCGACAGTATCCTCAGTCAGCATTCCGGGTGCATAACCTTCATAGGCAGTCTGTAGCAGTTCGCTCAAATCGAGATCCAGCGGCGTCTCGATGAGCAGACGCAGCACGGCAATGGATGCTCGCCGCAGGCCGTAAGGATCACGGGCGCCGGTTGGACGCAGACCGATACCAAAGATGCCGACCAAGGTGTCGATCCGGTCGGCTAGCGCCAGCGCGATGCCACAACTGTTGGATGGCAGCCGGTCACCGGCAAACCGTGGCAGATACTGTTCCTGCATCGCGGCGCACAGATCAGGGTCTTCCTTGTCGTGCTGCGCGTAGTAACGCCCCATGATCCCTTGTAGATGCGGGAATTCAAACACCATGGAGGTGACGAGATCGCATTTGGCCAGATGCGCGGCGTGTTTAATCAATTGTGGGTCGGCACCCAGCAGTGGTGCCAGTGTGCGACCCAGACGCGCCACGCGCCGGCTTTTCTCGGCAATCGTGCCCAGTCTGTCCTGAAAGACCACTGTTTCTAAACGTCCCGCGAAGGCGGAGAGCGGCTGTTTCAGATCGTTCGACCAGAAGAATGCGGCATCCGCGAAGCGCGGACGGATAACCCGTTCATTGCCAGCCCGGATCAGTTCAGGATCGCGGCTGACCAGATTGGTGATCGCAATGAAACTGGCCTGGAGGACGCCATTGCCATCATCGACTGGGAAATATTTCTGATGGCTCTGCATGGTCTCGATCAGCACTTCTGGCGGCATTTCCAGATAACCAATATCGAAACGACACAGCAGCGCCTGTGGCCATTCCACCAGCGCCGTGACTTCATCAAGCAGGTCGCTGTCGATTTGAACGTGCAGACCATGCGCCTGCGCCAGTGCCTCAACCTGTTCACAGATCAGGTCACGCCGACGCGCAAAGGATGCCTCGACATAACCCGTGGCGCGTAGTACTTCGGGGTAGTCGGATGCCGAATACAGTGCAATGGGATCGGGATGATGGAAGCGGTGTCCCCGGGTGGATGGCGTCGCCGCGATGCCCAGCACGGTTCCAGTGATGGGCTGATCTCCCAGCATCAGACAGATCCATTGCACCGGGCGAACAAACTGCGCTTCCCGATCCCCCCAGCGCATCCGTTTTGGGATCGGGAGTGCTGCCAGCGCGGCCTCAGTCATGGCCGGGACAAGTTGAGCAATCTCCATCCCAGGGCACGCGCTGTGATAGCTCAGCCAGGCACCCTTGCCGGTCTCTTCGCGTCCCAGTTTACTGAACTCAACACCGCAGGAGCGCGCAAAGCCAAGCGCCGCAGGCGTGGGTTGACCATCAGCGGTGAAGGCCGCTTGGACGGCAGGGCCGCGCCGCTCGATGATCTGGTCAGGCTGGCGGGTCTGCGTCCCGCGCACCAGCAGCGCCAACCGACGTGGCGTGGCAAAGGGCTCAATCGTTGAGAACGCGATGCGCTGTGACTCAAGCTGAAGCTGAAACTGTTCAGCAAACGCCTGTGACAAGCTGGACAGAGACTTAGGCGGGAGTTCCTCGGTTCCGATCTCGATCAATAGATCAGCATGGGTGTCCAAGCATCTTCTCCCGCGAAGTTGGCAGCATAGGGAAGCCAAGCGCCTCCCGGCTTTCGTAATAAGTCTGCGCGACGGCGCGTGACAGTGTGCGCACGCGCAGAATGAAACGCTGGCGCTCGGTGACTGAAATCGCGCCCCGCGCATCCAGCAGATTAAATGAGTGGGATGCACGCAAGACCTGCTCGTAAGCTGGCAGGGGCAGACCTTTGGAAATCAGCTCGGTGCTGATGCGCTCGCAGGTATCGAACTGGGCAAACAGTGCGGCGGTATCGGCGATCTCAAAGTTGTAGGTTGACTGCTCGACCTCGTTCTGATGAAAGACATCGCCATAGGTCACGGTTCCGGTCGCAGCTTTGCTCCATGCCAGGTCGTAGACACTTTCGACCTCCTGGAGATACATGGCGATGCGTTCGAGTCCGTAGGTAATCTCGCCGGTGACGGGGCGACAGTCCAGACCGCCGACCTGCTGGAAATAGGTGAACTGGGTGACTTCCATGCCGTTGAGCCAGACTTCCCAACCCAGCCCCCACGCGCCAAGCGTTGGTGATTCCCAGTTGTCTTCTACAAAGCGGATGTCATGCGCCAGCGGGTCGATTCCCAGATGCCGTAATGAATTCAGATAAAGTTCCTGGATGTCGTCTGGCGAGGGCTTGAGCACGACCTGAAACTGGTAATAATGCTGGAGACGGTTGGGATTCTGGCCGTAACGTCCATCAGTTGGACGGCGCGAGGGCTGAACGTAGGCGCAACGCCAGGGTTCCGGCCCGATCGAGCGCAGAAAGGTCGAAGGATGGAAGGTTCCAGCACCGACCTCCATGTCAAAAGGTTGCACGACGACACAACCGAGATCAGCCCAATAACGTTGCAGGGCAAAAACAAGACCTTGAAAGGTTGATAAATCCTCGGATGCGAGACTCACAGCAGGCAGGCTCCCTGGAAACACGGCAGGAACGAAGGCCGATCAGTATATCGGTTAGAACCAGGTCAATGCCAATAGGAGAATCTGGCGGTCAGATTGGGGGATTGTGCCAACAAGACGCTCATCGCTGGGACGGTTATCATTATCAGCAGATTTTGCTAAGTCAGGATAGGATCGTGCAGGCGCTAATCATCTTTTTCGCTGAGTTGTGCACGCTTCGCCGTGCGCCGCAGGATTTGCCCGCATCTGAAATCTTGTTGATGATGGCGCTGCTCGCCAATCTGCTGGCCGGGGTGCTGGTGGGCGTCACTGCGACTGTGCCGATCTGGACAAGTCTGCTTCAGGGGGTGATTGAGACGGCGACGACGCTGGCTGCGCTCGCTGTCGCACTTTACTTCACCAGGATACCTGGACGTTTTCGCCAGTCGGCAACCGCTCTGCTGGGCAGTGGCGCACTGCTTGGATGGCTTGCGCTCCTGCCACTCAGTCTCGATCCAGCCGGAGGCCAGGCGTCAAATCTGGCGGCGCTTGGAGCTTTCCTACTGCTCGGGCTGGTGATCTGGGGATTCGTCGTGACCGGCCATATCCTGCGCCATACCTTTGGTATCTCGCTCGGTTTGGGTTCTGCCATCGCGATGGTGTTTGAGATGACCAACATCATGTGGATCACCGCGTTGTTTGGCAGCACCTGAAAACGGTTGGTACGCCACCCGCTACCGGTGACCCAACCATGCTGGTTACGTTAACCGATTCAGTTGTCGTTCCCGCAGCCAGATGAAGATGACAGGGGTCACGACCAGGATATGCACCAGGCTGGAGACCATGCCGCCGATGACCGGAGTGGCCAGTGGCTGCATGATCTCAACACCGGTGCGCTGGAGCCAGAACATCGGCGTCAGGGAGGCAATGGTGGTGGCTACCGTCATGACTTTGGGGCGTAGCCGCAGCCGTGCGCCGGTCTTGACGGCCTCGATCAGCTCGGCGCGGGTCAGCGGGCGACCGAGTTGTTGGCGCATGTCCCGCACCGACTCATCCAGATAGGCGACCATGATGATGCCGGTCTGAATGGCTGTGCCAAAGAGCGCGATATAGCCGATCCAGACAGCGACGCTGAAGTTAAAGCCCATCCACGCCTGCAACAGCACGCCGCCGGTGAGCGCGAAGGGCACCGCCAGAAGAACGTGCGCCGCCTCGCTGATCGAGCGAAAGGCCATCACCAGGGTGACAAAGATGATGAGAATGACGGCGGGGAAGACATAGAGCAGCGTCTGGCGGGCGCGTAACTGCTGTTCGTATTGTCCTGAATAGTCGATGGTCATGCCGGGCGCCAGAATGATTTCACTGGCAATGCGCTCTTTAATCTCCGCGACGAAGGAACCGAGATCCCGGTCGCGGACATTGGCCTGGACAAAGACCCGTAGCCGTCCGTTCTCGCTCTGAATCTCGTTGGGGCCGACCACCCGCTTGAGATCGGCTACCTGGCGCAACTGCACGGTGGCACCGGACGGGGTGGCGACCAAAATCTCACCCAGCTTGTCGATATCGCTACGATCCACCTGTTCCAGTCGCACTTGCAGCGGCCAGCGTTCGCGGCCTTTGATGGTGGTGCCGACGATCACGCCACCGATGCCGGCCTCCACCTGGCGGAAGACCTCCTGGACGCTGAGTCCATACCGGCCAAGCCGGTCTCGGCGGACTTCAATTTCCAGATAGGGCTTGCCCTGCACCCGCGACGGCGCAACGCCCACCGCGCCCTGCACCTGATTGATGACGCGCTCGACTTCAAACGCCTTTTCTTGAAGCGCCGCGAGGTCATCGCCAAAAATTTTCACGCCAACCTGAGCGCGGATGCCAGTACTGGTCATCAGGATGCGATTTTCAATCGGTTGCAGGAAGCCGGGCACATAGCCGGGCAGTTCCATCAGGCGTGCCGCAAGGTCACTGATGATGGACGCCTTGGTGGTTCCGGGCGGCCACTGATCGCGTGGCTTCAGCATGATGGTGGTTTCGATCATCTCGACCGGCGCGGGATCAGTGGCGGTGGTGGCGCGACCGAGTTTGCCAGCGACCGAGGCGACCGCCGGATGGGCGCGGATCACCTGATCCTGCCAGGCCATGATGCGTTTCACCTCGGTGAGCGAGGTGGCAGGCAGCAGCACCGGCATGAAGAGCAGCGAGCCCTCCTCCAGGGTGGGCATGAATTCGCTGCCGAATCCCTGGGTATGTCTGGAAACGGATTGAGGCAGGCGCGCATTGACCGATGACGGCAGACCCCAGGCGATGATGACGCAGACGGCAAGCAGGCTGGCTGCAAGTCCCAGCACTGTTTTACGATGCCACAACGCCCAGTCAAGCACTGGATCATAGATCCGCAGCAGACCCTGCATCAGCCAGTTCTCCGCTTCCGGTTTCAAAGGGCCACGCACCAGCAGGGTGCAGAACACCGGCACAGCCGTCACGGCTAACAGCGTGGCACCAATCAGTGCAAAGGTCTTGGTATAGGCCAGCGGATGGAAGAGCTTGCCCTCCTGCCCGGTCAGCAGGAATACCGGCACAAAAGCCAGGATGATGATCAGCATCGAGAAAACCATCGGCCGCCCCACCTGGGTGGCGGCGGTCAAGGTCTGGGCAAAAACCTCGGCGGCATCCAGTTGACGCTTGAGCGCGGCCTCGGCACGTGCACAGTGCCGGATGACATTCTCGGTCATGACGATGCCCGCATCGACCAGCACGCCGATGGAGATGGCAATGCCGGTCAGCGACATGATGTTTGCGGCAATCCCGAACTGATCCATCAGGATCAATGCAATCAGGATCGACGCCGGTAGCGGCAGGGTGACAATCAGGATGCTGCGAAAATGGAAGAGAAAGAGGATATGCATGAGGATGACCAGTCCGATCTCCTCGGTCAGCGCCTCCTTGAGCGTTCCGATAGCGCGTCCGATCAGATCGCTGCGGTCATAGAAGGCGACCACGCTGACGCCCTGCGGCAAGCCGGGAGTTAGGGCCGCGATTCGGCTCTTCACATCCGCAATGACCCGGTAGGCGTTTTCTCCATAGCGCATCACGACGATGCCGCCGACCACTTCACGTCCATCGACATCCAGTGCGCCACGACGAAAATCACCGCCGATCTGGATGGTCGCGACATCGCGCAGATAGAGCGGAGTGCCGTTGCGTGGCAACACCGGAATGACCTCCAGATCGGCGGCATTCTGGATCAGGCCGATTCCGCGCACGATGAACTCAGCGCCATTTTCTTCAATGGTCTTGCCGCCGACGTTGAGGTTGCTCGCGGCCACGGCGTCCATCACCTCACCCAGGGTGGCACCGTACTGTTTCAGCTTGAGCGAGGAGACCTCGATCTGATATTGACGCACGAAGCCACCGAGACTGGCAACCTCGGCCACGCCTGACACGGCGGCGAGTTGATAGCGGACAAAGGTATCTTGCAAGGTGCGCAGCGATCCCAAATCCTGGGTGCCGGATTCATCCTTGAGGTAATACTGATACACCCAGCCAAGACCGGTCGCATCAGGCCCGAGTCGCGCCGTCACGCCCTGGGGAAGCAGGTCGCCCAGTGAATTGAGCCGCTCCAGCACCCGGGTGCGGGCAAAGTAGGGATCGAGCGTATCGGCGAAGATAACCGTCAGAAAGGAAAAGCCGAACATCGAACTGGCACGGACGGTCTTGACCCCGGCAAGACCCTGCAAGGAGACCGAGAGCGGGTAGGTGATCTGATCCTCCACTTCCTGCGGCGAACGCCCCGGCCAGTCGGCATAGACGATGACCTGATTTTCCGAAAGATCGGGAATCGCGTCGATGGGCACCCGCTGGAGCGCGAACAGACCCCAGGCGCAGACTGCAAAAAAGCCGCTGATCACCAGAAAGCGGTGATGCAGCGACCAGTGAATGACCCACGCGATCATGGAACCGTTGGTTTGATCTCGTTGCCGCACCGGGGCATGGCCGATCCGAAGAAAGGATTGCGCAGTTCATGGGAACGCGAAAGCCAGCGGCCAGTACCGAGGACAGGACTCATCGGACACTGATAAATCCAGATTTCCTCGCGCTGCGGGAGGTGCTCGGCGCGAGCTAGATCAGCAACCGCCGTGCTGAATGGCTCGAAAGCGCGGCGGGCGGCATCCAGATCGGGACCATCGACCAGCGTGTCGGTGAATGCCGTCAGTTCGCGACGGGTCGCCGGAGTGCCGCTCGCAAGATAGGCGGCGAATGCCGAGCGCAGGATGGGCAGGTTCTGCTGGTAGCCGGGCAGATCATCCGCCGCGAGCGCAGTCGCGGCATCGGCGGCGGCAAAGACCAGAGCACGCAGAAGCGCATAAGCTGTCTCGCTGTGGGGGGGCGTGTCAGCTGCAACCGTGGCAGGCAGCACTGGCACCGGTGCCGCTGCGGCAACATCGACGGCGGCATGGGCAAGCTGTGCCTGGGAATCGAGGATCAGGGCGGCCTGCGTGACCACCCGGTCGCCTGCACTCAGACCGCTCAACACTTCGACCTGGCGATCACCCACGCGCCCGAGCCGGATCGCCTGTGCCCGGTAGCCTTGATCACCCTGGTCGAGATAGACGATCGGTCGGCCACTGTGTTGAAGGACGGCGGCGCGCGGCACCAGCAGGGTATCCGGCGCGGTAACTGTCACCACTGCCTGCGCGGTCTGGCGGTAGCGCAATTGACGCTCAGGATTCTCCAGCGTGACCCGTACCCTCGCCGTGTGGGTCTGTTCGTTGAGGCTGGGATCGATGAAGCTGATCGTTGCGGTCAACACCTGGCCGGGCTGGGATGGCACCGAGACCTCCACGGTCTGCCCGAGACGCAACCAGGCCAGATCCGGCTCATAGGCGTCGAAGACGAACCACATCCGCGAAAAATCGCCGATCTCGAACAGCGGATCGTTGGTCTTGACATACTGGCCCTCGTAGACCGCTCGCGAAATGACGGTGCCGGAGAGTGGTGCGCGAATATTGACCATCGCGGTCGGCTTGAGCGTGGCTTCCAGAATACGGATTTCCTCCTCGGTCAGACCCAGTTCAAGCAGGCGTTCGCGGGCTGACGCACGTTCGGATAAAGGGGTTGCGACCGCGCCGGCCTTGATCCGCTCGACATATTGGCGCTGGGCGGTGAGCATTTCAGGGCTGAACACGGTGGCGAGTGGTGCTCCGGCTTCAACCTCGGCGCCCACGTAATTGACCTGGAGCTTCTCGATGCGACCCGGCACCCGGGCAGCGAGGATGCGGTGTCGCGTGTCGTCATCCTCAATGATGCCGCTAACGCGCAGGGTACGGTTGAGCGCGCCCCGGGTGATCTCGCTGGTCTGAACCCCGATCACTGCCGACTGGGAGTCGGTCAGCCTGACTAGGTTCGGATCGACCGCTGCCCCCTGATCACTGGCGACGGCCACCAGCTCCATGCCGCAGATGGTGCAGTGGTCGCCGGGTTGGTCGGATTTAATCCAGGGGTGCATGGGACACTGATACACCTGTATCTTGTGGCGATGCGCGGGGGGTTGGTTAGCGTCGTGCGTTTGGCTGGCCTGGCTATGATGATTGGGCAGAGCACCACCAACGGCAATCAGCGTCGTGAGTGCGAATAAAAGCGGTTGCTTCGCGTGCATGACGTTACCAATATAGACTTGACTCAGTGGAATTGAGATATGCTCAATCGATCAATATGCAAGATCAATTGTCAACGACCCCGCTCTGAAGGGCGGAGCGCGTGAGAGCACGTTCCGACGTTGACCAGACCAAGCCCTGCAAGGGGCTTCGGGCAACAACGGTTTAATGTGAACCCAGCGTCGGTCGTTCAGATCCGTCGGGTCGCGTTTCTTGAATCGGCGTTTTTGGCTGTCATGTCAAAAGATCGAAAGTTGACCTACTTCCTCTGCCCAGAACTTTCAAAACACGCTTTGAGGAATCAAACCATGAACGCCATGACCTATCTGGGCGCTGCTGCCCTGGCCGACAGATGCATCCTCTGGCTGGATGTTTGATAGGGATCACTGACATGATCGTATTCCACGGATCAACCTTAGCCAACGTTTCAGTGTGCCGGTGATGACAGCTCAGTTCACTGCGTTCAGCCTGCGCATCGACGCCTTTGGTCGCCTAATCTATGCCGATGCGACGGGCATCGAATATCCCGATGCGCTGCCAGTTCGCGCCTATCCACTGAGTGATTCCGAGAAATGGGTGATCCTCTGCGACAGTAAAGGGCGCGAACTGCACTGTATCGAGGATTTGACCACCTTGCCCTTGGCACTGCGCGCGCTTCTGGAAGATGAACTGGCGCGGCGTGAATTCGTCCCACGCATCCGGCGCGTGATCCAGGTTTCCAGTTATCTGGAACCGGCAGAATGGGAGGTCGAGACCGATCGTGGCCTGACCCGTTTCGTTCTCAAGAGCGAGGAGGATGTGCGCCGTCTTGGGCCATACAGCGCCATGATTCTCGATGCACAGGGGGTGCGTTATCTGGTTCCCGACACCCGCGACCTGACAGCCTACGGACGACGGGCAGTTGATCGTTATCTATAATAACCCAAGTTGCCACCTTGATAGATCGGCGTCCAT
>CAIUAY010000141.1 GCA_903897335.1 uncultured Chromatium sp.
CTGTTGCTGGCCACGCGGGCGGAACGCAGGATTCTGGGCATGGATCTGGTTGGTGATCAGGTACGGCGTGATGTGCCGCAGATGGCCATCAACTTCACCTCCCAGCGGCTGCTTGACCCGGCGGCAACCGAAGCAGAGAGCCGTCGTCAGTGGAAACGTCGCGCTTTCGACCATCTCCTGACTTTGGCGCTGACTCGGATCGCCGAGACGCGGGAGGAACGAACCGACCTCACCCGTCAGCGTGATCTACTACGGCGCAAGCTGGCGGCGCTGGAGCACGGGGGCTGGAGCTTCGAACCAGCAGCAGGCGATTACGCGAATCCAGCGCGGCTGATGGCCGAGCTGGACGCGATCACGGAGCAGCTTGACACGCTAGGGGCTGATCACGAGGTGTTGCGCGTCCATCTTGGAATCGTCATTGATCTGCTCAGTGATGCTGAACATCAGCTCTGGTCTGAACCCCTGACACTCTTTCTCGACCCGATGAATATCCAGCGCGAGGCACAGGAACCATCGGTGCGCCGCATCGCGCTGTGGGAGCTGCGTAACATACGCGGTCGCCGCGTGGTCATGCTGCCGCTGTTGATCACACCTGACGAACTCCCCGTACGCGAAGATTTCGTGACGGCGGCTCAGCGCTATCTCTATTGACGAAGCGGTCAAAGTGCATGAATCACAAACCGAGAATGCCGCCCTGGCTGATTCCGATGGTCTATGTCGGAGTCACCGTCGTCTGCGCACTCGTGTTGCCGCGACTTGAACACATCTATCTCTCCGCTTATAGCCAAGGCATGTCGGTCGCATCGAGCCAGGCGGTGCTGTCGGCGATCGCGTCAGGCATGATGGCACTGACCGGCATCGTTTTCGCGCTCGCTTTTGTCATGGTGCAATTCAGCGCCGTGGCTTATTCGCCGCGCCTGGTCGCCTGGTTCGCGCTCGACCCGTTGCCCTTTCACGCGCTTGGACGGTTCACGGCGACTTTCGTTTATGCGCTTGCCACTCTGGCCTGGATCGACCGTGGCGGAAACGGCAAGGTTCCGCTGTTTTCGATCCTGCTCGTGACCCTTCTGCTGATTCTCAGCATGATCATGTTTGCCCGACTGGTGCAGCGGATCAATGATCTCCAGATTGCCAACGTGCTCCAGTTCATCGGCCACAAGGGGCGCATTGTTATTTTGGCAACCTTTCCGCGACTGGATGCCACGCCGGAGTCTTGGTCAAACGCGACCGAGGAGGCGCAGAGGCGTCCTGTGACGCAACGGCTGCATTATTCGGGCGAACCACTCACCATTGCGTCTTTCGATCACGACGCATTAGTTCGGCACGCCCAGGCAGTAGACGGCGTGATCGTGATGGACTGTGCTATCGGTGATACCCTGGTCGAGGAGGCATGGCTGTTGCGCGTACATGGCGGACAACGGCCGCTGGCGGAGACCGCGCTCCGGCAAGCGATTCAACTCGCCAAGGAACGCACCTTCGATCAAGATCCCAAGTATGCACTGCGACTGCTGGTGGACATTGCCATCAAGGCACTTTCTCCAGCCATCAATGATCCGACCACGGCGGTTCAGGCGATGAGCCAGATCGAGGATCTGCTACGCCGTCTGGGTCGGCGCGCACTCGACGCGGGTTGCGTGAGGAATGGTCAGGGCGTATTACGGCTCGTCTTTCCCACACCCACCTGGGAGGATTATCTGACGCTCGCCTTCGATGAAATCCGCCAATATGGTGCTGATTCGGTGCAAGTCATGCGCCGACTGCGCTCGGCGCTTCTGGGTCTCACCGATAGCGAGCGCAAACAACTTGTTCTGCACTATCTTCAGCATTTAGATCAAACGATAGCGCACTCAAGGCTTGATGCCGAGGATCAGGGAGTCGCATATCAGGAAGATCAGCAGGGGCTGGGGCTGTCGCGCCACCGCAGCCAGTCCGTGATAAGTTCCGGGTACGCAGAGCGGATTTAAGCCGATGAAACCGGAACTAAATTTGACCCCGGTACGCTTATCCGCGCCCCGTGCGGCGGCCATCGCTGGCATCATCTTTTCAGTGCTACTGATCGCAAGCATCCTGCTGCTGCGTCAGGCAGTTCCGTCCAATCCGCTGGAAACGGGCGTCTGGCTCCAGAATCGTGCAGAGACAGTGGCGCTGGCGCTGAATCTCGTGCCATTCGCCGGGATTGCTTTTTTGTGGTTTATCGGGGTACTGCGCGATCGTCTCGGAAAACGGGAAGACCGCTTTTTCGCTACGGTTTTTTTCGGCAGTGGACTGCTGTTCCTGGCCATGCTTTTCGTTTCGGCGGCAGTGATGGGCGGTCTTATTGTCGCGCACACAGATCGTCCAGACAGGCTGCTCGGCTCCGCCACCTTTGCACTTGGTCGCGCCATGATTTACGAGATCATGAACGTCTATGCTGTCAGAATGGCAGGGGTGTTCATGATCGTCACCTCAACACTGGCACTGCGCACCGGTTTTCTCGCCCGCTGGATCGCTTATGTCGGTTATAGCCTAGCCGCGCTGCTACTGTTCAGCGGTCGCTACATTGAATGGATTTTAATGGTTTTTCCCATCTGGGTACTCCTTATCAGTTTTTACATTCTGGTCGATAATCATCAAGAGACCGCATCCGGCGGCCGCTAAATCAGTGGGAGGCAGGCGATGTCAGGTGATGCGAAGCAAGACCATGACGGCAAGGACAAGAATCATTCCAACGACGCTGTCAAGATGAACGCCAAGACATACGAAAAGGCGTTAGCCAAACTGCATGTCGAGCTGGTCAAGATGCAAGAATGGGTGCGCCATCAGGGGCTGAAAGTCTGCATTGTTTTCGAGGGGCGCGATGGCGCAGGCAAGGGCGGCACCATCAAGGCGATCACTGAGCGGGTCAGCCCGCGGGTGTTCCGGATTGTGGCGCTGCCGGCGCCGACCGAGCGCGAGCAAAGCCAGATGTACGTTCAGCGTTACATGCAGCACTTCCCGGCGGCCGGCGAGGTCGTGATCTTCGACCGCAGTTGGTACAACCGCGCCGGGGTCGAGCGGGTGATGGGCTTTTGCACCGAAGAACAGACCGAACGTTTTCTCCAGATGGCGCCAATGGTCGAACAGGCGATGATCGACTCCGGCATCATTCTCCTTAAATATTGGTTGGAAGTTAGCCCCGAAGAGCAGACGCGGCGATTAAAGGCACGTATCGAAGACGGGCGTAAGATCTGGAAACTCTCTCCGATGGATATGAAGTCCTATAGCCGCTGGTACGACTATTCGCGGGCGCGTGACGCCATGTTCGTGGCCACTGACACCGATTTCGCGCCCTGGTTTGTCGCGCCATCGGACGATAAGAAGCGGGCGCGCATCAACATCATCAGCCACCTTCTGAGCCGGATTCCCTACGAGGAACGACCGCATGAGCGGATCGTCCTGCCTAAGCGCCAGAAGCCCCGGGGCTACTTGGAGCTAGACTATCCGTTCAGAGTCATTCCCGAAGCAGGTTGAAGACGATGCAGGCGAAGACACCGGATGGCACGATAGATCGCCTCGTCTGCATCTTGCCTTCGGTGGCAGAACCCTAACCTAAAGCCTGTCTCGAAACAGTTGGTGGTCGCGGTATTGGCACTCTGCATGGATCCTGTTGATCCGTATTAGACACGTTGATGGAGTATGCAATGCTTTCAAAATCACAGCGACTGAGCTTGATCTTAACGTTTGTAGCCAGCCTCATTCTTTGGGGAACGGGACTTACGTCCGCCGTTGCGGCGAGTGCTGCCACAATCAACAGCGATGCTGATGCGGCACTGGCCAATCTGTACCGGGAGCTTCCATCAGCCCGACAACTGGCTAAAAAGGCGAAAGCGATCCTGGTCTTTCCATCAGTCGTCAAGGGTGGACTGATGATTGGCGGTCAATACGGAGAAGGTGCATTACGTAAACGCAGCAAGACCGTGGGTTATTACAGCCTCGCGGCTGCATCCTATGGTTTGCAGGCGGGTGTGCAAAACTTTGGCTACGTGCTGTTCTTCATGAGCAATTCAGCGCTCAAGTATCTGGAAAAGAGCAATGGCTGGGAAGTCGGCGTCGGGCCGAGTCTCGTCGTGATAGATGAGGGCATGGCGAAAACCCTGACCACGACCACAGCTCAGGATGATATCTATGCTGTGATCTTCGGTCAGAAGGGGCTAATGGCCGGCATGGGTATCCAGGGTTCAAAAATCACCAGGCTCAAGCCCCAGCCATAAACGCGAGTCGCATGACGACGCTGGGAGACGCAGACCCTTCATGCCGCATCCCCGGATGCGGCAGGCAACCCTGGAACTTCGACAGATGAGCGATGCCACTGAACGGGAAAAAGCGCGCATCTGCGCGGTCGCCGGCCTGCTTCATACCGCCTGCCAACCACTGCGCATTTTACGTACCCTCGCCTGGGAGCCTGAAGTCAAGGAGATTTTCCTGACCCAGGGTGGGCGTGAACTGCCGCAGGTGAGTTATCCAGCTTTCGATCCGGCACCGAGCATCGCGCTGCTGCGCGAGGCGCGTCGTCAGATCGTGCCGGTAACAACCATCGACCTCTGGCTGGATCGTCAGGCCAACGCCATCGAACTCGGCGCACGGATGCTGGCGGCAGTGGGAACGCCGGGCTTTTTCGAGTACGGACGCCAACTCTACGGCGAACCGACGGCACCCCTGCGCTATGTGCCCGTCACGCCGCTTGATCTAGCTCAAAATGTCCTGGAGACCATCACACAACTTGCCCATATCGACATCCATACCGATCCACCGGCCTATCACAGCGCCGAAACCGTGGCGGCGGATCTCGAACGGGCGGTGCGCACCCATTTTGGCGACCAGGCACCTGCCATTGAACTGGTTGACCGGCTTTCCGCGAACGCCTTAGCGACCTCGCGGGCAATCCGGGTGCGCCGGGGGGCGCGTTTCACCGACCGCGACTTTGTGCAACTGCTGCATCATGAAGCCTATATCCATGTCGCGACCTCGCTCAACGGCAGGGCACAGATCGATCTGCCGCTGCTGGCTGCTGGGCATCCGGGCACCACGCGCACCCAGGAGGGGCTGGCGGTTTTCGCCGAGGTGATCAGCGGTTCCATTGAGCTTGACCGGCTGCGGCGTCTGGCGGATCGGGTGCTGGCGATTCAGATGGCAATCGATGGCGCGGATTTTCTGGAGGTCTACCGCTATTATCTGGAGCACACCGATGACCCGGATCAATCATTCGAGAACGCCCGGCGGGTGTTTCGCGGCGGGGTTATCACCGGCGGTGCGCCCTTCACCAAGGATCTTGTCTATCTGCTGGGTCTGCTTCAAGTCAACAACTTCATCCGTGCGAGCTTTGCTGCTGGACGCGCCGACTGTCTGAGTCTGCTGTTCTGTGGCAAGATTGATCTTTTCGATATCCCGGCGCTGTGCGAACTCTACGCCATGGGTTTGTGTCGGCCACCGCGCTTTCTCCCGCCCTGGATCAGCGATCCGCGCCATTTGCTTGCCGTGCTGACCGTAACGGTCTTCACCAGTCGCGTCAGCCTGGAACCCATCGTTGAGGTCGCGCGCAAACTCCTCGACAGTGCCCCCGTGGTGCGGATGCCCGCGCCCGAAACCGCCAACCAAGAATCAGAACCAACCCCGCCCGGAGGACACCATGACTGACGTTTCCCATCAAGATGGCGTGATCGTTGCCATCCTCGAACGCTTCGAGAAATTCCGCCTGCCACGGGCGCTGGATATTAAAGCCAAGGTCGAGCGTGGCGAGCGGCTCGATGACGCTGACATCACGCACCTCAAGCAGGTGATGCAGGATGCCGAGCAGATCAGGCATTTCGTCGAGCAGCGTCCCGATCTACAGGATCTGTATGCACGGGCTATTCATCTCTATCAGGAGATCACCGAGAAGGCGCTGGAAAACGAACAGGGCGCGTCACCAGACGCCGTTTAATCAGGAGTCTGCTGATGTTTCTTGACTATTTTGCATTGGGTGTCCTCGTTTTCGTGGCGATCACGCTCTTCTACGGCATCATTGCCATCCATGACATCCCCTATGAGATCGCCAAGGAGCGCAATCATCCCCAGCAGGATGCGATCCACGTCGCCGGTTGGGTCAGTCTGTTCACCCTCCACGCCATTTGGCCTTTTCTGTGGATCTGGGCAACCCTCTATCGTGAGGATCGCGGCTGGGGATTCCATGCGGCGAGTTGGGTAGAGCCAATCGCAACCAACCCAACCGCAACTGCGGAGCTGGCCGAGCTCAAGCGCGAGATTCAGTCAGTCTCCCTGCGATTAACGTCGCTCGAACACCCCGCCGAACCTGCCGCCAGGGTCGAGTCATAAGGATCGCATCATGGATTTTCTGCTCATCTTCACCTACGTTGCCATCTGCGTTTTCATCTTCAAAGTCTTCAAAATTCCGCTAACAAAATGGACAGTGCCCACGGCGGCGCTCGGCGGCATCGTTCTCATTGGCACCCTGTTGATGCTGATGAACTACAACCACCCATTTTCGGAAGTGGTGCGTCAGTATTACGCGACTACGCCCATGATCGCCGAGGTTCGCGGTCGCGTGATCGAGGTGACGGTGCAGCCGAACACGCCGGTCAAAAAAGGCGATGTCCTGTTCAGGATCGATCCCAAGCCGTTTGAGGACGATATTCGTGGAATTGAGGGCGACCTCGTCGCTGCCCGCAAGGATCTGGAACGCTCCCAAACACTTGTCTCTAAGCAGGCGATCAGCGAGCGCACACTCGATCAGGCGCGCGCCAAGGTCGAGGAGTTAAAAGCCAAGCTCGACGATGCGCGTTTCAAACTCGAACAGACGGTGGTGACGGCACCGAGTGCGGGCTTCGTCACCCAGCTCGTGCTGCGTCCCGGCATGATGGCGCAGCCTTTAGCCTATAGTCCCGCCATGAGTTTCGTGCATCAGGAAGAACGGCTCTTTTACGGCTGGTTCCGTCAAAATAGCCTGCTACGCCTGGAAAAAGGCAGTGATGCAGAGGTGACGCTCGATGGCATCCCCGGCGTCATCTTCAAGGGTAAAGTCGTCGAGGTGCTGCCAGTGATTTCAGAAGGTCAGCTCAAGCCGGGCGACACCTTGATCCGCTTCGATCAGCAGCAGAATCCGGGGCGCGTTCCGGTGGCGATCCGCATCACCGACCCGGCGCTGGCTGATTATGACATCCCGATGGGCGTGTTCGGACAGGCGGCCATCTATAGCCATCATTTCCATCACATCGCCGTGCTACGCAAGGTGCTGTTACGCATGGCGGCTTGGATGAACTACGTCTTCCCGCTGCATTAGAGCTTATCTGTCAATCCCGCTCGCCACAGTGACTCAAAAAAGCCGACCTGCTCCCACGCTAGAAAACGCTGATGAATCGCGCTGGCACTTCCAAAGCGCTCGGCGGGCAGGGCTTTCCACTGGCAGCCCCTGCGCAGGACGAAGACGATCCCCTCAAACACTCGGCGCGCCGCTTTGGGCCGGAGAGTCAACGTCGCTCAGGATGCGTGACGGGACTCCAAGTCGCCCTCACGCCCTCGCGACGTGACAACCTTTCGACCCGGGCTCGTCCCGCTCCGGATCGCCACTCCGCCACGAGCAACGCCCCAAGGGGCGCGCTCGGGCTGCGCACCGATCCGACGCGAATGACTCGACGGCGTGTCGGATGCGCTTGCATATCGGC
>CAIUAY010000142.1 GCA_903897335.1 uncultured Chromatium sp.
CATTGCGACATCCTCGAAACCGGCAACGACTCTTACCGGTTCAAGCAACGCAAAAAGGCCAATCAGACCCTCTGAGTCGCTCGTTCAACTGGAAAAAATTCGATGTTGATGCCTGGTAACTTTTGGATGGTGATTGACAAATCTGTACCATCATGATTCAAATCTGAATCATCTTTCAGTCCGTGAATCTGCACGAGCATCACGCGAATATCGCGCAATACAGTTTTGTGCTGCTTGCCGGTCAGATCGGAAATTTCGGTTGATGTCATCGAGAGTGATGACGGAAGGGTCATGCCTTTCATGGTTTTCACCTGCATTGTTCTCACACAATGCCACAAGGACTGTGGCGGTCGGGAGGGTGAGACGGCATACAGGAACCGTGTGGCTGTTTCCGGTTTCCCGGTGTTGTATTCGCCACACTCCCGACCGATCAATCAAAATCGGTTGGGCATAAAAAAACGCCTGCTATCGGGGGCGGTTATCCGCCTGTACTGAGGGTCTCACACCTCTTGCCGCCGATCACACCACGAACCGGGGCGGGTGTCAAGCGTTGCCCTCTTGTCAACAATGCCAAGCGTTGCTATCCTAGCAACATGCCAGCGCAACGCATCATCAACGACAAGAAACGAATCGCCGATGGCCTGTTTAAGGAGATCAAGATTTGGCGCTTGCCGGAGTCCATCCCTGGGTGCGTCCATCTCTACAAGTACAGTCTGGTCTTGATCGCCAACGGTCACTGTGTGTTGCGCTACGACAACGAGCGCGGAAAAGGCGACCACAAGCATGTCGGCGGTCTGGAAACCTCCATCGAGTGGATCAATCTCGCTGCGCTGCTTGCTGATTTCGACCGTGACATTCAACGTTGGAGATACGCCGATGGAAACGCTGATCATTGAAGTGGCGACCGACGACGCCTTGAACGCCCGGATTGTCCAGGCCGCCGAACGCGGCGAGCCGCAACCGCCTGGGTATTTTTTCGATACCGAAGAGGCGCTGCTCGACACGCTCACCGGAAACCGATGGGCCATCCTTAGAGCGATGGTTGGCGCTGGCCCTATCGGGGTGCGCGAGCTGGCGCGTCGGGTCGGGCGCGATGTGCGAGCCGTCCATGCCGATGCCAAGCGGCTGTCAACCATTGGACTGATCGACAAACTGCCCGATGGCAAGCTGCGCTTCCCCTACGACGCCGTGCGCGTGGAGTTGGAGTTCAAGGCGGCGGCATAGCCTGGTCGGGTACGCCATGCGTACCCGACTAACTACGTGAAGGCGCACGGCGCGACGCGCTCAGGCTTTCTGGCGGAGGCGGCGCGGGCGGCAATGCGGTAGGTTGAGCCTGGTAGCAATGCGTACCCTACTAACTAACTCTCCATCCGTTTAGCGCGGTGCATAGGGATAGGATTTATTGTACTGCGGGGGTGTGCTGTATTCATCCCGCTGACTTCCACCGTTCGTCTCCGATCCATAATTGTTATAGCGGTACTGATCTGCGGTTGAGCGTTGATAGCCTTGGGTATATGTTCCGTCAGATCGCGTGTATCCTCTGACGTTCTCTGCATGTGCGGAGATTACGAAAAGCATCGCGGTAATTGCAAAAATGAAGCGCATGGCGTTCTCCTGATAGCTATTGGTTTTTTGGTTGCGATTCGCAGTGTACTGATTTCATTTTGACTTCGATAGCCTACTAACTCAACCAACACTAGCTTTTGATCCGCCATCATCCCAAGAACGCCCGATCAATCCCCGTTCCAACCACGTCACGCACCGAGTGGCGTACAGGATGGCGCACCGGCATGGATGCGGGCGCGTCAATTTCGAGTCGCGCCCGTTGGCCGCTCTTGGCCATCAGCCCCTCAGATACCGCTCCTGTTCAGCCGGTGACAGCTTCGCCAGTGCGGCCTCGATGTCCATGCCCTGGAGTCGATCCAGGTGCGCCCACTCATCACCGCCGGTTTCCGGCAAGTCAGCACTCGGCAGATCGCCGAGATTCGGCGGGATCGCTGGCCGGGTTTTAATCGGCGCTGACGGGGTTTTGGTCGGTGTTTCTGGTGCGCCCACGACCGAGCGCATCCGTTCACGGGTCACGCGATCCGCTTCGTCCAGGAACCAGCTCATCGGCTTGCCCTCGTGCGCCGGATCACGCGCCAGCCCTTTGACCGCCGCGTCGAATGCGCTACCCAAGATCGGGTCTGCCCGATACACCGCGTTCGCCTTCTGGGTAAAAAACCGCTCCTGTTCCCACTGCCAGCGTTGTGTGGCTGTCTGTTGCGCCTGCTCGCTGGCCAGCGTGGCTTTAAGGTGCGCCTCGCGCAGTGCCAGCGCCTCCGACTCAATCCCGTCACGCGCATCCTCGTAGTCATCCAGCTCCAGGTTGCCATCCTGATACTGCGTCCGCAGCGCCTTCTTGCGCTCGCCTATCGCCGCCAGTTGCGCCTCAAAATCGGCTGGCAACTCGGCCTGATAGCGCGGGATGAACGGCTCTGGCTCGCGGATCGGATCGTCAGCCGTGTCAGCCGCAGCCTCAATCGGCGTCTCATCGGCGACGCTCGCCTCAGCCGCCTTGCTGGACTCGGTATCGTCCATCTCATCGGCCAGCGCGGCGCGTTCTTCGTCGCCCAATCCGGCCAGTTCGGTGTCGGTAAAACTCATGGTGGTACGGCTCCTGGAAGTGAGGGTAATCCTGATGGCTCGCCTGCGGGCGGCATCGTCGTCATGGGTTGCGGCGGCGGAGCCATCGGCGGCTGTGCCTGCTGATCTTCAGCCGCCATCTGCTGTTGCGCGGCCAGCGCCTGACGCGCCTGCTGTTGCGTGGTGACTTTGGCCTTGGGTGACTGATCGGCATAGCCCGCGCCCTGCATCAGATCATCCGCCACCGCGCCGAGCGCTGGTGCCATGGCGACCATCTGTGCCGAGTCGAGCGCCGAACGCATGGCCGCCAAGCGTTTCTCCACGGCCTCTGCCGTCAGCTTGTCCTGTCTGGCTTCCAGTTCGGCCAGTTCCGCCTTGGCTCTGGCGATCACTAGCGCTTTCTGCATCGCCTGTTCTTGTGACTGCGCCTGTGCCTGCTGCTGCATCGCCTGTTGTTCTTCCGGTGACGGCTCGCTGTCTGGGTCGCGCATCCCGTTCAACTGTCGAATCCGTGCCACCAGCTCATCGCGGTTCGGGACATCAGCCAGATCGACCACCAGATCCAGCAGCTTGAGCGCAATCTCAGGATTCATCTGTGCCAGACGGCTTACGATGTCGAACAGGCTTTCATACATCGCCTGGCGCATCGCATCGCGGTAATCCTGTTGCGCCACCACGAAATCCGCCTGTTCGCGGGTAATGTCGTTCAGCGTCTCGCCGGTCTGCGGATCGACCGCGTTGATGTCCACAAACTTCGCCCCGCCACGCTCGCCGACCAGGCGCACCGTCTTTTGTTGGGTAAAAAACTGCTCGATCAGCGACAGCTCAATTTCACCGGCTTGCTGAATCGCAAAGCGCAAATTGTCTAGCAGTTCAGTGGTGATCACCCCGCCCTGATCCTGACGGGCGATGATGGCCTTGCCAGAATTGGCGTTGGTTTCGCGCCCCAGATTCTCATTCGTCACGCCACCGGACGCACGAATCGCCTGCTGGTCGCGCTCCATCAGACGCAGATGCTCTTCAGCCAGCGCGTTATCCCGATTAATCGTCAGCTCTTTGCCACGCTTCCGGACGATGATGGCGTCCGGTCGTGCCGCTTCGTCGCGCAACACCTCGATGTCATCGACCGCGCCCTCTTCAAGTTCAATCTGATTGGTGCTGAGAATCCAAAGTGCTTTTGATGCCCGCTTGTTGAGGCTATCTTGCGCGTCACGCATGGTGCGGATCGGGCTGTAGGGCGCATGATCGCGCCGTCGCCGATACGCCCACACCGGGATAAACGGGAAGCGGTTGTGACGGTAGGGTGATGCCCCGTCGAACAGCAGGCCAGCCTCACCATAGATCGCGCAGCGCACTGACATCTCGACGCGATCAAACACGGAACACAGACCCAGCTCGACGTGCTGCTGGTGTTCCGGCGAGCCGTCGAACGGCTGACCGTCAAACTGACCGCCACGCATGACCTTGACCGGCGTCGGATCGCGGTACCAGCATTCGACCAGTTTCACCCGGTCGCGCCGACTAAAGGCAAACGCCGAGCCGTCATAGGGGCGGTATTTTCCCGCGCTGACTCCGGCGAAATCCTGACCGGGCGCTGTGACACGGGCACCCAGATACCACACCTCATCCTCGTCGTCCTGTCCGGTGCGTGTGCCATCACGCGCCGAGCGCGTGATCACGTCCTGTCGGCCAGGGAAATAGGCGCGAGCCACATCCACGTCCAGGTATTTCCAGCGAAACACATACCGCGCATCGCTCAGGTCCAGCTCTGTCGCGTTCGAGTCATAGAGCATCTGGCGCCACGGTTGCGCCCGGTAATAGATTGGCTCATCCGTCTGGTCGCCGCGCACCCCGACCTCGAGCCAGCCCACGCCCGCCTTGCAGGCTGAGGCAAATGCTTCCGACCGCGCCATCGGTTCCTTGTTGGTGTCACTGAGATATTTCAGCAGCTTGGTTTTAATCTCGGCGTCATCGCTCGCTTCTTTACGGCGCGGCAACACTTTGTAATCAATGCGGGTGCGCCGTTCCGTGCCGATCATCCAGTCAATCGTGGACTTGATTTCGTTATAGACGGCGGGCGCTTGGCCGCGCTCCATCAGCGCGGAGGCATCCTCCTCCGTCCACTGCAACGAGTCGTAATAATCCTCGTCGAGTGCCTGCTGATAGCGATTGAACGCCTGACGATCCCACTCCTGATCGTACCAATCCCGCAACCGCGACAGCCGCGTCCTGGATTGGGCGCTGTCCAGCGGATGCGCTGGTTGCGCGTCGTCATCCAGGCTGGCGTCGTCAGCGTCACCGTCCGCGCTGTTGGCCACCGAGGGCATGATCCCGTCATCTCTCATGCTGGAATCTCGCGCTCAGTGGTGAGGTCGCCATTCACCCGGAGCGTCACCTCGCCGACGGCGGGAGACGGTGGACGCGGGCGCTCAGGCGGCATCATCAGTAGATCGGGCAGGCCATCCACCACCGCGTCGACAATCCCACGAATGACCGACCTGTCGGTACTGAACCCCAGTGCCTGCGCGGCGTTCATGGCGGACGGAATGGCATGACTCAGATCGGGATGCCCATCGACATGCGCCCAGGCGTGAGCCAGCGCCAACGGCACCACGAACGCCGCGCCACGGCGACGATAACGGGGATAGAGAAACAGGGCAGGCTCGCCATCGAGCCACTGGAAGGACAGCGTGAGATCGCCAACATGACGCACCCGCCACGCAGACTCAGCACCGAGATGGACAGGCATCGACAGGACTCACTGACAGGGAGAATGCCGATAGGGTACTGAGTCGGTTAGCTTTCAAGTCAACGGTCAACTGACGTGACCAGATCGTGACCACGCCCTGTCACGGACTGCGCAAAATAAACATATTTGTCACGTTGGATCACGGGCATGACGCGCTAACGTGTTGATAAGAATTGTGTTTAATGTAAAAGCATCGCATTCGTCATGCAAGCGGGACGGCGGCGCTGGCGCTGAACGGCGCACTCGCGACCTCTCAGGCGCGGCATGGAACCGGTTCGGCTACGCTCTGGACAACACAGATCCAGATGACTTCCGCACTGTCTCGACATGGGCGCGGGGGTGCCGTCCTGGAGCTGGACTCAAAGCTCTATTACCAAAGAACACGCTACCTCAGTGGCGGCGCAGCGATTGAGATCAGCGCTGCCGCTGAGGTAGGTGTCGTCTTTATCGCTGGCGCGTCCGTGCTGCTCCCGATGTCGTGCGACGTGTCGTTGACCCGCGCACGTCACATTAGTGGCCAGGGCGTGTTGTCTCCCTTCGTCCTGCTTGACCCATCCGCCATTCGGCGTGGCGTGGCGAACGCACCGCTAACGTTTGACGGCACCACGCTGGAACCGTCACACCAACGCGCCGATGGCGTCAAGTTCATTGGTGGGTATGGCACCCTGCGGCTTCAAGCCGTGGCCGCTGATGCGGGGATGCGCCGACAAGTCGTCCGTCTTGGCGAAACGACTCTGGCCTTTACAGCGGCTGGAGCAGGGCGCTGTCAGCAGACCGCGCTCGCGGGCAAGGCAATTGCATCAGATAATTAGCTGATGCTGTTTGATCAAACCCAAGGACGCTGCCATCCTCCCCGACCTTTAGGTGTGTGTGGAGTCGGGACGATGCGCGAAATACCCTGGGAGCTGGATCGGTCGCTGGCCGGATATTTCTCCGTGCTGGAAG
>CAIUAY010000143.1 GCA_903897335.1 uncultured Chromatium sp.
AGCATCGGCGGTCACGGCCGTCTGTGCTGTCGGTGCATTCATGGCGCCAGCCGGAATCGACTGCAACAATTGCTGCACCATCGCAGCGGACAGGGACGGGGGCGGCAATGTCTGCGCAGAAGCATCGGCGGTCACCTCCGTCTCCGCTGTCGGCGCATTCATGGCGCCAGCCGGAAACGACTGCAACCACTGCTGCACCATCGCAGCGGACAGGGACGGCGATGTCTGCGCAGAAGCATCGGCGGTCACGGCCGTCTGTGCTGTCGGCGTGTTCACTGCCACCAAGGGATCCAGAAAATCCGATGCTAGAGAAACGCCTGAATCTAAATCCAGCCCGGTTCCAGCCGACGATGACTCCAGCAATCGTTTCAACAGATCTGCCGGGGTTTCTGGCGCGGGCAGCGCCGTCGTCATGACTGGCAGAACATCCGCTGAGAGCTCTGGCTGGACAGTGTCAGGAATCGCAGGCGTTTGCATGTGCGTCAGAAACTGCGCCAGGAGTGCCTGGGCATCAAGTGTTGCCACGTTTTCCGGATCTTCTCCCATGTCGACCAGCGCCGTCTTCAGTTGCTCTCCCAACGCCGTCATGAATCCAGTTTCTTCATTGGTGTCGGTCGCGTCCAGCTCACCGATCCCGAATAATGATGATGGCAGGCTGGCGGACGAACTCTGTAACGTGTTTGACTGAATCATCTCATGCCTCGCTGATCGATCACCTATCCCAACAGACCTCTGGTCTGAACCACGAGACTGCAAGTCGTTCCCAGGCCATGGGGCAGGCGCTCATTCATTGTCCGGGGTCTTCTCAAACGCCTTGCGGGTCGCCCACAGATCCAGTTCGCTTTGTTGCTTGCGACCATCGATCACGCTTTCCGTGCGACGACGACGCTCGATGAGTTTTTCCAGCGACAGGCTCGCCTGGTGCATTTCCATCCATACCGACCGCGCCTGTTCGACCTGCGATTCAGCGGCGGCAATCCGCAGTTCCTGCTGTTGCAGCGCATCGCGCAACTGATGCTGCATCTGAGCGATCTGCTTTAGAACCCGCGCATCGCTGGGCAGATTGGCGTTGAAATACTGGCTTTGATATTCCAGTAGCTGATGACGCTGTTGCTCGACACGGTTCAGTTCTGCCAGACGTCCAGCCAGCATCACCGCGACCTCATTTTCCTGGGCTTCGCGGATCTTCAGCAGGCGTTGAAAGCGTTTGACGCTCATCTCAGTATGGCCTGCCCTGCATGGCCAGCAAGTCGAACAGTGCCTGACGCGATTGCTCGAAGCTGGCGGCTTCGGTGCGGTTCTGTCCCAGATAGGCTTCCAGGCGTGGATTCATGGCCACGGCTTCATCGAGCTGTGGATCAGAACCCTTGCGATAGGCACCGACGGCGATCAGATCGCGGTTGCGCGAATAGGTCGACATCAGACTGCGGAAACGATAGGCTGCTTTTTGATGCTCTGGCGTGACCACGGCGCTCATGACACGCGATACCGAGGCGCTGACATCGATGGCAGGATAACGCCCGGTCTCGGCAATTTCACGCGACAGCACCACATGACCATCCAGGATTGCCCGCGCCGAATCAACGATAGGGTCATTCTGGTCATCACCTTCAGCCAACACGGTATAAAAGGCCGTGATCGACCCGCCGCCATGATCGCCGTTGCCTGCGCGCTCGACCAGTTGCGGCAGACGGGCGAACACCGAGGCCGAATAGCCTTTGGTGGCCGGTGGCTCGCCGATGGCCATGGCGATCTCGCGGGCACCCTGGGCAAAGCGGGTCAGCGAATCCATCAACAGCAGCACGTTCAACCCGCGATCACGAAAATACTCGGCAATCGTCGTCGAGACCCAGGCGCCATGCTGACGCAGCAGCGGCGACTGATCGGCAGGCACAGCAACCACCACGGTGCGCCGACGCGATTCGTCGTCGAGAATCTCGGTGATGAACTCATTCACCTCGCGTCCACGTTCGCCGATCAGACCGACGACGATGACATCGGCCTCGGTATGCTTGGTCATCATGCCCAACAGGACGCTCTTGCCGACGCCACTGCCGGCAAAGAGTCCGATGCGCTGGCCGCGCCCGACTGACAGCAGCCCGTTGAGCGCACGAATCCCCACATCCAGCGGCACTCTGACCGGCGCCCGTGTCAGCGGGTTGATCGGGCGACCTTCGAGCGGCACCAGCTCCTGAGTGCGAATTGGCCCGCCACTGTCCAGGGGTCTGCCGAGCGCATCGATCACGCGCCCCAACAGCTCAGGACCCACCGGGATGCGCCGGGTCTGTTCCAACGGCTCGATGCGTGCGCCTGGAATCAGACCCTCCAGCTTGCCCTCAGGCATCAGAAAAGTCCGCTCGCCCTGAAATCCGACCACTTCGGCAGCCAGCCGGGTACCGTTGACGGTATGGATGGCGGCGCGCCCGCCGACTGGCAGACGAATCCCCTCGGCTTCCAGAGTCATGCCGACCATGCGCGAGAGTCGGCCTTCCGGCTGGGGGTCAGGCGTCTTCTCGATGCGCTGGCGTGATTGCGTCAGACGTTCGCGCAGACCATGCACCAACTGGCGCGATCCCTCGGCCTGAAGATCCCGGATAGTCTCAGTCATGCGGCTTGCTCCTGTGGCGTAGATTCGAGCGGCGCTAATTCAGGTGACGGCATTGGAGATGCGTCTGCTGCCGTCGGCGCGTCATGAGGCCGCACGTCTGGAGCGGATTCCGCGGCAGGCGCTGAGGCGATTTCAGATTTAGGTTCTGATTCAGACTCAGACGGTTCGACGATTGGCGCACCGGCATCCACCGGACGCGCCAGTTCACCCCAAATCGCGTTGATCGACTGCCGCAGCCGGGCTTCAAGATTGGCATCGATGCGACTGGCGCCGCTTTCGATCAGACAACCCCCGCGCTCGATGTCAGGATCGACAAGCCAGGTGATCGACTCGCCTGCCGAGTGCGCATAGGCTTGCAGAATTGCCTGGTCGTCCGGGTGCAAATGAACCCGGATTGCATGTTTGCGTGATGGCAATTGGGTCAGCGCCTGACGTAACACGCTGGCAATGAGTTCAGGACGGGTGATGACTTCTTCCATGATGACCCGTTTGGCCAGCGTCGTGACCAGCATCAGTAATTCAGGCTCCAGATCATCCGCTGAACTGGACAGCGGATCGGCCAGATTGACCGCAATCGCCTCCAGCGCAGCAACGGTCTCACGCAGCGTTACATCCTGACTCGCCCGTAATTCGGTCTCACGAGCCAGACGTGCCTCGCGCTCTGCTGCGGCCTGCTGTAACGCCTGATCGAGACCCTCCTGAAAACCCGCTTGATAGCCGGCCTGATAACCTGCTTCAGTTCCGGTCATGCGGGCGGCTTCTTCAATCGCGGCAATCTCTTCCGCTGTCGGCGGCACCGGAACCGGCTCAGGTGGCGCTTCGGGTTCACTCAACGCTGGCAGCGGGCGACCCACGTCCGGCGGAATCCAGCGTCGGGCTTCACATGCATGAAGCTCCTGCAACCCAAAGCGGACAGGGTTCACAGCATGGTCTCCCCGCCCTTGCCACCAAGAATGATTTCACCGCTTTCAGACAGACGCCGCGCCACCGCGAGGATCTCTTTCTGCGCCCCTTCGACATCGCTGATCCGCACCGGCCCCTTGCTTTCAAGATCTTCGCGCAGCATTTCAGCGGCACGCTTGGACATATTCTTGAAAATCTTATCCTTGAGTTCGTCTTCAGCGCCCTTCAATGCCAGCACCAGTGATTCGGACGAGATTTCGCGCAACAGCGTCTGAATGCCGCGATCATCGACATCGACCAGACTGCCAAAGACGAACATCAATTCCTGAATTCGCGTGGCCAGATCCTCGTCAACCTGCAAGACGCCTTCCATGACCTGCGCTTCTTTGGATGAATCCATGAAGTTCAGAATGCTGGCGGCGGTTTTGACGCCACCGATCATGGATGACTTGGCGGTATTCTTGCCTGAGAGCTGACGTTCGAGAATCTCGTCAAGTTCCTGCAAAGCTGCCGGCTGGACGCCATCGAGCGTGGCAATGCGCAGGATCAGATCGGATTGCACCCGGTCAGGAAGATAGGACAGGGTCTCGGCAGACTGATCAGGATCGAGATGAGACAGCACAATGGCGACGATCTGCGGATGCTCGTTACGGATCATTTCAGCGATGGCGCGTGGATCGAGCCACTTCAGCGCCTCCAGGCCCTTGGAATTGCGACCCAGCAGGATGCGGTCGATCAGACCGGCTGCCTTATCCTCGCCCAGCGCCGCCCGCAGTACGTTGCGGACATAATCATCGGCACCAATGCCCAGCGAGGTCTGGTCATGAATGACCTTAGAAAATTCCAGCAGCACATAATCGATGTCGCTGCGCGAGATGCGATCCAGCGAGGCCATCGCAGTACCGATCCGTTGCACCTCCTTCGGCCCCATGTGCCGGAGGATCGATGCCGCTTCGTTTTCGCCCAGGCTCATCATGAAAATGGCCGTGCGCTCGGCTCCTGAGAACCGTGTGGGATCGGTCGATTTGATCGGATCAGTTGCCATCTTCGGCTAACCACGCTTTCATGACTTGCGCCACCCGTTTGGGATCTTCGCGGACGATTTCACGAATCGCCTCCAGATCAAGCTGTTGCTGATCGAGTCCCTTCGGCCCCATCAGCGCAGGGTTTGCTGATGCCTGATGACTTAAGGACACCAGTTCTTCATCACCCTCCTCGCCGGCCTGCGATTCATCGGTCAAGGCACGCCGTTCCTCTTCTGATGCTTCCAGTGCCGGAACAGGCTCGGGTTCGGGCGGTTTAGGGAAGATCTGCTGCAACGCCGGCCTGACCACTGTCAGCAGCACGATCAGCGCCAGCAGTAAACCACCAACCACCTTGACGAGTTCCAGAAACCAGATTTCCGACCAGAATGGAACCACGTCTTCCGGCAAGGTTTCGGGCATGAACGAGGCCGCGCTCACGCTCAGCAGATCGCCACGTTTTTCATTGAAACCAATCGCGCCACGCACCAGCGCCCGAATATTTTCAAGCTCGGCATCGGAGCGTGGCACCCGCACGACCTCGCCCTTGTCGTTGGTCTGGTCCTGATAATCGACTACCACGGCAGTGGACAGGCGGCGAATGCCCCCCGGCGTCTCCTGAATATGCGCAGTGGTTCGATCCACCTCATAATTGCGCGTCGTCTGCTGGCTACGACTGCTGGGCATCTGGGTATTGGCATTTGCCGTCTGATTGCCGACCGTGCCACCCGCTGGCGGCTGGTTGGTCAGTGCGCCAGGAATGCCGCCAATGGCCGGATCCGCACCCACTTTCTCTTCTTCGCTGCTCTGTTCGGAACGTACGGCCGTGCGGTCGGGGTCGAAGCTCTCTTCGGTGCGTTCGACCCTGGAAAAATCCAGCTCGGCGGACACCTGCACCCGTACCCGGTTCGGCCCTGTGATCGGCGTCAGCAACGACTGCACTCGTTCAACAAATCCAGACTCGACACGGCGAATATAGTCCAGATGATCGAGACTGGCGGTCATTGATTTCTGGTCTGCGCTGATATCTGGCGTCAGCAGACGACCGGTCTGGTCAACGACGGTCACGCGCTCTGGCGTCAGATCCGGGACACTCGCCGAGATCAGATGTACGATGGCTCCAACCTGGGCTTCGGTCAAGGCGCTGTTGTTGCGCAGATGGACAACCACTGAGGCGCTCGGCGGGGTGCGCTCACGCACGAACACCGAGCGTTCTGCCTGGGCGATATGCACCCGCGCCTGCTCGACCGGCTGCAGCGCCGCCACCGAACGCGCCAGCTCGCCTTCCAGCGCACGCTGGAATCGGGCGCCTTCGATGAGACGGCTGCTGCCGAATCCAGTCTCCTGTTGCAACAGCTCAAACCCGATATCCGCCGTTTTTGGCAATCCCTGGCCTGCCAGCAGCAGACGTGTTTCGGCGATTTTCTGCTGTGGAATCTCGATCTGCCCGGAGACGGTATCAACCTTGTAGGGCACGCTCATTGCGGTGAGCGCCTTCATCACCTCAGATGCCTGGGCGCTGTCGATCTGCGCAAACAGCGGGGCATAGGTTGGACGCAATGCCCAGAACAGGATTGCCGCCGCCGCCACGAGACCGCCCGCGATCATCCCGATCAGCGCAACCTGGCGTCCAACCGGCATACCATTGAACGACTCCAGGCTGGTTGATAACGCGGCGGCCAGTGAAGATGCCATGACTGAATGTCTCCGTCACTCGATCAGCGGCGTGGCTCAAACCTGCATGCTCATCACTTCCTGATAGGCCGACAGCAGGCGGTTGCGAACCTGGTTGGTGGCCTCGAAAGCGATGCTTGAACGGTTCATGGCCAGCATCACCTGGGGCAGACTGGTCTTGGCGTCACCCAACTCGAATTTGGTTTGCATGGTGATCGATTCCTGTTGTATGTCGTTGACGGAGCGCACCGCTTCCTTCAGCGTGGAGGCAAAATCCTCACCCCCGGATGCTGGGGTACGCGCCACCGCATCAACCGGTGCCGAACCCTCGATCCGTCCCGACTGGGAGAATGCGCGCATCTGTTGCAGCACACTCTGGATCTGCATTTCGCTCATGCCCAATCAACTCCGGCTGCACCCTGTGAGACTCAGGCCATCACGCCTCGCAACCGGCTCCAGATCGAACGATGGGGATGCAGACGTGTGACTTCTGCCAAGAAGAATGCAATTATTGTTCCATCAACAGCAACGACTGACTCATGACCACAGGCACAGTCAGACGTGCCGGCATCTCAATGTCGGCCTGAAAGCGACATCTTTTTGACGCTACTGAACTGACTCCGCGTCGGCGCTGCATGACGCACGATGATCCAGAACGACGCCGACGCCGAATCAGTCACACAAACTCGTCTCGCGGTCGAGTCCGAATTTACGCATCCGCTCTACCAGAGTCGTGCGACGCATTCCCAGACGTCTAGCAGCGCGAGCGACAACATGGTCATTCTGTTCAAGTGCGGCGATGATCAGGCTGCGTTCTAGATCATTCAGGTATGCCCGCAGTTCCACTCCTTCCTGGGGCAATGCCAGCAGTCCGTCGGGCGCTGTTTCCAGTCGTGGCACGGGTTCTTGCAGCAGCGGTAGCTCGAAGCGTGCTGGACGGAAGCGGCTCGGCAGTTGAGTGAGATCAACGAGCTGGTCTGGGTACATGATCGCGAGCTGCTCCAGCAAATTTGCCAGTTCCCGGATATTGCCCGGCCAGGCCAGACGTTGCAGATAATCCAGAACCTGTGGCGTCAGGTGTGCCGGTTGCCCGCCCTGTGCTTTCAGGCGCCCTTCAAGTACCGCGATCAGCAGCGGAATATCGCTTGGACGTTCCCGCAGCGCAGGCAGTTCGATCGGAAAGACATTCAGACGGAAAAACAGATCCTGACGGAAGGCTCCAGCAATCACCGCCTCCTCAAGATTGCGATGGGTCGCTGAAATGATGCGGGCATTGGTTTGGAGCGATCGGTTCGAGCCGACCCGTTCAAACGTCCGCTCCTGGAGTACGCGCAGCAGCTTGACCTGCATCGGCAGGGGCATGTCACCGATTTCATCGAGAAAGAGCACGCCGTCTTCAGCCAGTTCAAAACGTCCTGCCCGCGCTGTAAACGCGCCCGTGAAGGCTCCTTTTTCATGACCAAAGAGTTCGCTTTCCAGTAGCTCTGCGGGAATGGCGCCACAGTTGACCGCGACGAACGGTTTACCCTGACGTGACGAGGCATGGTGGATGGCTCGCGCCACCACTTCCTTCCCGGAACCGGTTTCACCCAGGATGAGCACGGTCGCATCGGTTCTGGCAACCTGATCGATCAGGCGTTTGACCCGTTGCATGGATGAATGACGACCAACTAGATTGACATCCGCGACCGGCGGCACGGCATCAGATTCAAACTGCAACCAGTGTAGGGCAGCAATGACCTGACCCGGCGACAGGGGCGAGCGCAGGATCAGAACCCGCCGCTGGAAGACGCCACTGCCGGCATCCGTGATCTGACAGACCACCGGCATCGCCAGGGTTGATGGCAGTGCATCGAGCCATTGCGTCAGGTTGGCAGACGACTCACAGAACCAAAGTGCATTCAGCGCGTCTGGAGCAGCCACGAGACCTGCAAGGTCGCCGATCTCGCCAGTACGCACTTCACATCCCAGAAACTCCAGGATCGCATGGGTCACGGCGCGCACTGCCGCCTGACCAAACAGACCGATTTTTATCACCAGTGTGCATTCCCCATGTCCAGGATCGTCAACGCTAGCGTATCAAACGATGCCCGGATGACGTGTGGCAGAGGCGATCGCCGCGTCAGCAGCACCTGAATCGCTGCGATCCGTCTGGTCGCCAGCCGCATGCAATCGCCGCTGCGCGACTTCGCGGCGATGCATCCGAAAGACCCAGCGCCCCAGCACCTCCTTGAGTCCATGGTCAGGGGAGCGCCAAACGGCACCACAGTCGTGGCCACGAATCTTGATCCGACCAATCTCCAGAACCAACGGCTGTGCCAGCCACTGACAGGGGTAAAGTTCAATGCGCTCACAGTCAGCAGCGAGCGCGGTTGCGGGAAGCACCAGCCCTTCACGGCTAAGCGTCACCGGTACGCGGCGGGGAATCTTGTCCGCCAGCAGGGTCGTCACCAGATCCATGAGTAAATCCAGCTTCAGCTCCAGACGCACGAATTCAGGTGGCAACAGCTCATCGCTTGCCTGGCCTTGCGATCCAGCTTCAAGTACCGCGATCGCATCCAGCAGATGCGCTGCGGCATCGCTGGTTGTCGGCATCCGCACGGTCGCGGCGACGGGCAACTCCAGCGTCACCGCCAGACCCTCTCCCAGCACCGCTTGCCAGTCCTCGGTTATCATCCGATCCTCCACGCGAAATCTTGGCCTTGGCGCAAACTAGGCCGGGCAGTTGACAATGTACGCTGAAGCGCCTGTCCAGACTGATGCCCGGACGGCGATGCTAACCGCTACTTGACCCACCGGGAAAGCCAGACCGATACGCCTGTTGCGTCCTGTCACCGGATGTCGTCCTGCCAATGTTCACCGGACGGTCTTGTCGTGCATTATCTGAAATGTGGATCTCCCTGATTTCAGGGGGTAGCGTTTCTTTTTATATCAATATGTTGCTGAGCGACTTGTGCAGCTACCTGCGCTGGAGCCAGAGCCGAAACGGCCTACGCCAATCGGGTTTTCAAAGG
>CAIUAY010000144.1 GCA_903897335.1 uncultured Chromatium sp.
CCGGGTGATCGCGGCCTGGTCGAACCAGAAGGTGATCTCTCCGCGTGCGACCAACGATCGGTCGTACTCCGACCAGTTGGTGACCCGGTACGTCGCCTTTTTGGGGGAGACGTCTTCGCCACTGTCAGAAGCTGTCGAAGATATGTCTGGGGATTCTCTGCGCTAAAACCAACGCTACATTAGCCGCTGTCGGCAGGTTTATGCACCAACGCCCTTCAAAGTTGAAACCGCCGTCTTTGGATGGCCTTAAACAGGTAGTTGGTGCCCGAGGAGGGATTTGAACCCCCGGCCAAGCGATTATGAGTCGCCTGCACTAACCGCTGTGCTACTCGGGCCTGTTCGGATGGACTGACAGACGCTTGAACCTGATCGCGCCTTCCCTGGCAGCGTTGGGATCAGAGATCAATCGGTATCGAGAAAACTGCGTAGTTTATCGGATCGCGTTGGATGACGCAGCTTGCGCAGCGCCTTGGCTTCGATCTGGCGGATGCGCTCGCGGGTGACGTCGAACTGTTTGCCGACCTCTTCCAGCGTGTGATCGGTGTTCATGTCGATGCCAAACCGCATCCGTAGCACCTTGGCCTCGCGGGAGGTCAGACTTGCAAGCATGTTCTGGGTGGCCTCGCGCAGACCTTCCGCCGTCGCCGAATCGACCGGTGAGATGACGCCGGAATCCTCAATGAAATCGCCGAGATGCGAATCTTCATCGTCACCGATTGGTGTTTCCATCGAGATCGGTTCCTTGGCGATCTTGAGCACCTTGCGCACCTTATCCTCGGGCATTTCCATGCGGATCGCCAGCTCTTCCGGGGTGGCCTCGCGACCCATCTCCTGGATCATCTGGCGCGAAATGCGGTTGAGCTTGTTGATGGTCTCGATCATGTGAACCGGGATGCGGATGGTTCGCGCCTGATCGGCAATCGAGCGGGTAATGGCCTGACGAATCCACCAGGTGGCATAGGTGGAAAATTTGTAGCCACGGCGATACTCGAATTTATCGACCGCTTTCATGAGACCGATGTTGCCTTCCTGGATCAGATCCAGGAATTGCAGACCGCGATTTGTATACTTTTTGGCAATCGAGATCACCAGCCGCAGGTTAGCCTCGACCATTTCTTTCTTGGCGCGGCGCGCCTTGGCCTCGCCGATTGACATCTTGCGGTTGACTTCTTTGATCTCGCCAATCGTGAGGATGTTTTCACGCTCGACATCTTGAAGCTTGCGCTGGGCACGACGGATATCCTGAGACAGCTCAGCCAGGCGCGGGACATAGGGCTGGCCGCTTGTCAGATGCTGTTCGAGCCAGTCTGGATTGGCTTCGTTTTTAGGGAAACTGTCGATGAACAGCTTGCGCGGCATCCCGGCCTGCTCGATGCAGAGCGCCATGAGCAGACGTTCCTGTGCGCGAATCCGCTCGATAGTTTGACGCAGGATTTCAGTGAGTTCCTGAAAGACCGGCGCAACCAGCTTGAATTGCAGAAAGACCTCCGAAACCTCGGCCATGGCCGCACGCGAACGCTCGTCATCACGGCCATAGTCTTCCAGTGCAACACGGAGCACGGCAAACCGCTCGCGCAGGAGCGTTGCGCGCTGGGCAGCGTCTTCCGGATCCGGGCCGGTATAGACCACGACTGCCGCCGCATCATCGTCATCGGCATCGAGATCAGCGTCGATCAATACCTTGTCAACCGGGTCGGCGGCATCCAGTTGAGTGGCAACGATGGGCAGAGGCACATCGTCGTCGCCATCATTAAAACCGGCAATGACATCGGTCAGGCGTGTTTCGTCACGTTCGACGCGCCCGAAAATGTCGATGAGTTTCTCGACCGTGCGGGGATAGACTGAAAGGGCAGCGAGAACCTGATTAAGACCGTCTTCAATGCGTTTGGCGATCAGCAGCTCGCCTTCACGGGTGAGCAGTTCAACCGTGCCCATCTCGCGCATGTACATCCGCACCGGGTCGGTTGTGCGACCGAATTCACTGTCAACCGTTGCCAGCGCGGCAGCCGCTGCTTCGGCGGCTTCATCATCGGAGACCGCAGAGTCGCTCAGTGTATGATCGATGATATCCGGGGCAGCTTCCTGAACCATGATCCCCATTTCGTTGATCATGCGGATGATGTCTTCGATCTGATCAGTCTCAACGATAGCGGGCGGCAGATGGTCGTTGACCTCCGAATAGGTCAGATAGCCTTGTTCCTTGCCCTTGGCGATCAGTTGCCTGAGTTGTGACTGCTGTTGTTCTTGATCCATTGAGATACCTTAAGATGAGGATGCAACGGAAGGCGGATTAAAAGTTAACTTGTAAATATAGCATGAAATTAAAATTCTGCATGAGGGCGCGACACTTGACGCAATCGCATCAAGAAACGCTTAAAAACCTTTTTGGTCAATGCGTTGCATGGTTTATAAAAGCCGGTTATGCGCCGAACAGGTAACTGCTCAGGTGTACCGAACGATCAACCCCCGATCTTGACCGCATCAACGTTGCCGACAAAGACGCCTTGATTCGTGCGCTCTATATAGGGCATCGCGTTCCACAGTCCATTGATACGGCGCATGTCGCGGGTTCCGCATTCGTGATCAATGATTCCGGCGGCCTTAAACGTAGCGTGATTGATCAGATCAGCTTGTAGAGTGCGACCCAGGCTCCGGTCAGCAGGGTCGTTAGCCGCTTCAAGCAGGATCAGGAGCAGCATCGGGAGATAAAGCGGATGGGCGCGGATCAGAGCCGCCTGCCGCCAGGATCACCGAATCCCCCGCTATCTCGCCTCCGAGCAGCGCCAGTTCCCCATCCCGGCATTGGTTCATGAGCGACATATGCTGTCGCTCTTGTCTTCTACACTGTGTGTCAAGCGCAACCGGCCAGGAAGCATGGCAATCCACAGTGGTTGGATGCGGCTTTCCCAACCCGAATCAACCGACAACCTGAACGGAGAATGCCCATGAGCCAGCCACATCAAGAGCGCCCGACCGAATCCATCGACGTTGACCGCTTCGCCGACGACGATGACCAGAATCGGCAGGCTGATCGGATCGCCGAGGAAGTCTTTGGCGGTGAAGCCAATGTGTTAATCAACATGGAAAACTTCCCAGGGATCCGGGGAAATCAACATTGAATTTTTTCCACCCCGGAGTAGCGCAACCTACCGGCTTTTTGGCCGGAGCAACTTGGGGTGATCAGGATGGAATTCATTGCCGACATCAG
>CAIUAY010000145.1 GCA_903897335.1 uncultured Chromatium sp.
CATTGCGACATCCTCGAAACCGGCAACGACTCTTACCGGTTCAAGCAACGCAAAAAGGCCAATCAGACCCTCTGAGTCGCTCGTTCAACTGGAAAAAATTCGATGTTGATGCCTGGTAACTTTTGGATGGTGATTGACATTTTCTGGTCATCGGCTGAAAAACAGGCTGCGCCAGAAACCCCGTTCCTCGGGCTTCGGCAGGGATGGTTTCTGGACGGCGGTCCGCTGGTCGGTCAGGCGCGCAGGTTGGCGATGATCTCGTCTCGTCATGGTCGCACCTGTGTCACTACGTTACAATCAAGATCTTACGTTTTTACCGACAAGGTTTTCATGAGCAATCTTACCGCCGTCCATTCCTCCTATGGCCTACTCAAGCTGATTTTGATTGATTCTTACAGCGAAGGACGCGTCATCGAGTTTCCGGTGGAAGGCGGTACGGTTCTGACGGGACGCAACGGACGCGGTAAAACGACCTTGTTGCAGCTCATTCCGATCTTCTACGGGGAAAGCCCGGGGCGGATTGTCGCCGCGGGATCCAATCGACTCGATTTCGACCACTTCTATCTTCCTCGAATCACCTCCTACATCATCTTCGAATACGCCCGACCCGATGGAAACCGACTGGTCATCTTGCATTCGAGCAAGCATGGTGGAGAACACCGTTACCGCTTCGCGCGCACCGCCTATCGCTCCGAGCTGTTCCTCCTGCCCGACGGCTGCAATATCCTCCAGGTTGGCGATCTGCAAAAACACTTCAAGCTCCACCACGTTGACTGTACCAATGCGATCTCCAGTCTCACCGACTATCGAGGAATCATTCAGGGACAGGCCAAAAGCGGGAAAGCCTGGGAAGAACGCCGGGCCTTGGTCGCGAACTATGCCAGCGTGAGCAGCGGCCATCATCTGACCGACATCGAAAAAATTGTGAGCGGGTTGTTCTGGCGAAGGACCGATTTTCGCGATCTGCAACGAATGGTCGTTTCCTGCATTCAGGATGACAACATCGTCGAGATCGCCCTGCAAACCGAGCGTGGCAAAATCGCCCCTTGGCCCGGTCATTACGCTGCTTACCAGCGCGTCATGGCGCAGAAGGTGCCACTCGCGACCGTGCTGGAACACGAGGCGCGCCTGATCGCCGTGGAAACGGAATTGGGGTGCATCCACGCACGGGTGCAACGGTTACTCCACCACCTGGAAACCTCGGCGGCGGACAATCGAGTGCGCCACCAGCAGTTGACCACGGAGCGCGATCAAGAGGAGAACGCCTACCAGAGCGCCAACCGCGAGGACCGAAAAAGCCTGGACCTCGCCGAGAATCGGGCGAAGATGCATCAAGATCGGGTGATCGCGCTGGATCGTGACCATGAGAAATGGCTGCGGGACGGACTTCCCGCGCAAGAAGAGCGATTGGAGCGCGAGCCCGCGCTTCAGGATGCCTTGGCGAAACTGGTGCGGCGGCGCGAGACCCTTCTTGGGGAGAAGGAAGTCATCGCCTCCCGCTACGACCGTCTTCTGCAAGACATCCGCAACGATGACATCCAGGCCCGTTCTGAGGCCCGCGAGAAACGCCATGTCCTCGAAGAACCCTTTACTCTACGTCGAGAGGGATTGAAAGAACAGGCCCGGACGAACCAAGACGCCTTGAAGGACCAACTTCGTCTGGACGTTCAAGCCATCGAGGAGCAGCGGCGCGCCCTTCAGGGAGAACGCGGCGCGATGAAAGAACGTCTCACCAGCCCCACGGCGGACCCGTCGCTGGTGGCCATCCACGAGGAAAAAAGCGCCCTCGTGACGACGCTCGAAAACGCCCGGCGAAGCGCCGAGCAGAAAGAACAGCAGTGCCAGAAAGCCCTGAAAGACGCCCAACGCGCCTGTCAACGCCAAGAAGACGTTCTGGCGCAACAGCAACGGGACGAAAAGGCTCTGGCGCACGAGCACGAACAATTGTTGCGGCGCCAAAATCCTCCGGCGGAGAGTTTGCTGTCCTTCCTGCGTGAACAGCGTCCCGACTGGACGCTGGACATCGCCAAGGTGATCCGCGAGGACCTGTTGCTGCGTGAGGATTTATCGCCTGATGTGCTGGAGACGCTGCCAGCGATCTATGGCGTCAGCCTCGATCTGGGAGCCGTCGAAGCCCATCTGGCCGCCTGCGAAACCGAGCTACGCCAAGCCATCCTCGAGAACGAAGCACAACGCGTCCAGCAGAGCCAGGAGCGCGCAGGGGCCGAACAAGCGCTGACGCAACGCGAGCAAGAGCGAAAGGCGGCGGATCGGGCGTGCGACGAAGCTCGCGCACAGATGCACCGATCGGAGACCCAACTGGAGTCGGCACGCACCGAACAAAAGGCGGCCAAACAACGCGTTGAAGCCAGTCGCCAGGAAGCGCGCCAGCACGCGCAGGCGCAATGGGATCACCTCGATCGGCAAGACAAGGACGCTCAGGCCAACCGCACGCAGAGGGAACGTCGTTGCCAACACGATCTTCAAGAGTGCAACACCCGCCTGAGCACCGAGCAGGCCGCGCTGGAGGCGCAGTGCAAGGACGTGCTGGACGCGCACGATCGCGCGCAGGAGGCCCGCACACGGGAGATCGAGGTTCAAAAGGCAAACTGTCAGACCGAACGCGACCAAGCGCTCAGTCACGCTGGCGTGGAGACCGCAACCTTGACCCGGCTCGAACAGGAAGCCGCCGCGACGAGGAAACAACTGGACGAAATCAACCGCTCCCGCGACGAGGTGAGCCAGTGGCGCTACTGGCGTGAGCACGAGTGGCCGCGCCGAGAGGAGTACGAGCGTCAGGCAAGTACCGAACGCAAGCAGGTCCGCCTGCTGCGCACCCGCATCGAGGAGGCGGACGCCCGCTGGAAAGCCCGGCGCGCCGAGTGGCAATCACGCCGACAGGAACTCGACCACGCTTGGGGCAAATTGAACGCGGAGCGCCAGATCATCGAGGAGCAACTGAAGCGGTTTCGCGCCTTCGCGCCGGCGGCGGAGATCCTGGCGCAACCCTACGATCCGGGCTGGACGCGAGAGGCGCTGATCGCACAGGCGAATACCCACCAAGACGCCAGTAAACACCTCACTCACACGATCAATGAGCAGATCCGTCTCATTCAACAAGCCTTTGTCGCCGAGCGCGAGACCCCACCATTCGACTATTACGAAAGTCATCGTCAGGAACTCCACCCGAACGCCACGGGACGCGAGTACATCTCGATGTTCAAATCTTGGTATGAGCGCGACCATGACGAACTTCGACGGACCCTCGCCATCGAAGCCCAACAGATCGCCGGCGCCATCGTCGGCTTTCGCGACAAATTAGGTACCTTTCATCGAGCGGTTCAGCAGTTCAATCGCGAAATCCAGCATGGCTTGGATGACAACCTTGGGTTTGAGAGCATTTCCCGCGTGACGGTCCAGGTGAAATCCACCATCCAAGAACTGAAATACTGGTTCCCGATCAACGACCTGGCCGAAAAGCAGGGGGATTGGTTGCGACTAGCCGGCCAGGATCTTCCCCCGCCCGAGTTCGCTGACGCATTGAGTAAACTGCTCGATCACTGGGAGGTTCGCGCGGGAATCCGTGCCGATCTGGAGAATCTGATCCGCATTGAGGGCGAAGTCATTGAAAACGGGCGCCCGAGCCGATTCCGCAATGCCCAGGACTTGAAACGGGTCTCCTCCAACGGCCTGTCCTATCTCGTTCTGTGCGCGATCTTTATTGCCTTTATCAACCGCATCCGGGGAAAGGCCAAGGTCCAGATCGTGTGGGCGCTCGATGAGCTGCGCGATCTGGACCTTGGCAATGTCGAGGCGCTTTTATCCGTCCTGCAAAAAAATGACATTACCTTGGTGTCGGCGTTCCCGGACCACGACCCCGATGTCATGCCGCTTTTTAAACAGAGCTTCAGCGTGCGTGAAGGACGGCAACTATGCGAAATCCGGATCGCCCCTCCCGAGTCCCTCGCCATCCCCGTTGAGGAGGACGCCGTCGATGCGTGAAACCACCCTGACCTTGCTCCTGACCGGAGAGTTCATCTGCGACGTGCGTTACCCGGACGCCTGGCGTTACCTGGAGCAAACGAGCGCACGCGAAGAGGTTGAACATTTGCTGGGCTGTCTCGGGCGACGCCTGACGCAAACCCCGCAAGGGGGTACCTGGTTTGCCGCCTATGCCCGGATCGACAAGGAAGAGCGCGCGGCGATCCGCGAAGAACTGGTGGACATCAAGCACAACCTGCGGTTTCTCGTCGAGTTTTTCGTCCAAGCGATGCAGGCGCTTCAGCAGGACCAGTTTCTCGCGCCCGGCACACTCATCGAGACCAATCGACTTCTGGCGGCCATCGACGAGAATCCACGCCTGCGCAACGACATCCTGGCGCTGGCCCCGCCCGGGAAGGGACCGGTGGGGGAAGGCAGTGCGCGCGCGGCCCTGGAGCGACTGCTGAAACGATTGCGCGACGCTGGCTACCTCACGCTCAAAAATGCCGAACGCGACATTTACGCCGTGACCGGCAAGATCGAGTATCTGCAGTCCGTCGTGCAATTTCTCATGAATCATCATGGGATCCCGGAGGAATTGTCCGAGGAAGATGCCCTGATGGACAACCCGCCCGGTCACCAGGAGACGCTCACCCTTGAACTCGCCTGACCTCGTCGTCGCCTATCTCGACCTTCTGTACCGACACCGGGAGCTGATCGCCGCAACCTATCACCAGGGCCGCATCAGCGAATCGGACGGGATGGCCAAGCCACGCGGGATTCAGGAGCTGCGTGCTCAACGCACGCTGGTGTCACTGGAGCAGGACAGCTTTCGCCTCAACTCCTCGCTGGGGCGCCATCTGGATGAAGCGCTCCAGAAGGAGCAGCTGTTTGCCGCGGTCGGTGGCAATCTCGCGGACATGGCCGCCCGCTTGCCCTGGTTGGTCGATGAAGCGACCAAGGCGTATCTCGAAGGAAGAACGGATGATCTTAATGACTATGTGGACACCTTCGATAGCGCCGTCTACGAGCTTGCGGACCAGATCGAACAGTCCTTGCAGATGCTTCGCGCACTCACGGACACCCAATTCGCGAACGTCCGCACTCTCGCGGAGAAACAGCGGCAAAATCTGTGGTACATCGGTCGTGCCGAACGTCTCGGTCATACGTTGCAGTCCTTGCAAGGAGGCGAGGTCATGCGCCGGCTCGATGAGGATGCGAGCGCCGAATCCCTACGGTCCGTTTTCCGCACCCAAATCCAAGACCGCTTGCCCGAATGGCGCGCCACCCTGCTCGAGATCACCGAGATCCTCAAGACCTATCTGTATCGGCTGCGTCAAGTGGAGCCGGCCGGACGGCGTCTGCGCGCCTTCCATCTTTTTCTCCGCCAACACCCCGATTATGCGCTGCCGGCCCTTGAGGAATTCCCCGAGCCTCCCGAGTGGGCAACGCGCCCCCGAGCGTTTCGACTGGGCGCTCATCCCGACGTGAACGCCAGCGCTCTTGACGAGCCGCTGGCGAAGATCGCCGCCGCGCTCCCGAACGTGGCATCCACTCTTCGCAAACCGGCGCCCACCATCGGTACTCTCGTCCCCGATGATGCGTCGCCCGCGGTGCTGACCATTGCCTTACGAGCCCATCAGGCTGCGTTCCAGCGCTTTCTCGACGCGATTCCCGCCTCTGGCCACCCCCTTTCTTCCCTGGCCTGGAAACGCGCGCAACCCGAGGAGGACGGGCTCACGGAAACCCTTTGGCTGCATTGCGTGTACCATGAAACGACCTTGGCACGTCCCCGAATCTCTCATCTTCAGTGGGACATCATTGAGCATCCCTACCCGCACCCACTCAGCGGGAACCTGATTGTGCAGGACATTCTGGTGCGCCGCGCCTCATGAGCACCGGCGAATTTCCCAAGCAACTGGTGCGTACCCTGTTGTCCGTCGTGCAGTCTCCACAGACGAGATTTAGGGCGTCCCACACACTGGATCATTTCCACGAGGACTATGGCATCGGACGGCGCGCGGGGACGAGCATCCAGTTCGATGACGCACAGAAGGCGCAGATTTGCGACCTGTTACGGGCCGAGGGGATCGATCCGGCGACCCACCCCGAGGCTTGGAAGGGGATCTCCCGCGCGCAGGCACTGCGTCTGGGGCCGAACGAAAAATTGACCAGCGCCCCCGTCAAATGCCGCCGCGTGGCGATCAAGAGCCTTCCAGGGCAACCGTTGTGTTTTGCGGGCCAGACCATCCGATTACCGCCAGGCTGTCACCTAGACGTCGATGGGGCCAGCGCCGCGCCCCTCCTGGCGCATTCCACCGCGCTCTTGGTCGAGAACTGGGAGTCATTCGAGCGGATTCACGACACCGTTCTGGATTTTTCGCCTGCGGGTGAAAATCCGTTGGTGGTTTGGCGCGGGGACTCGTCCAAGACCCGCCCTGATCATGCGCTCGCCTTCCTGGCGGCGATCAACGTCCCGGTCTGGGCTTTTGTGGATTATGACCCGTCGGGACTCCTCATCGCCCTTCGCCTCCCTCGCTTCACCGGCATCATCGCTCCGGATCTTGCGCGCCTGGAGCGGGATCTGGCCCAAGGACTTTCCGAACGCTACCAGAAGCAACTCCCGCAAACGATCGCGGTGCTGGAGACGTGTTGTGATGAAAGGGTGCAAGAGATCTGGAGCCTCCTGCGTCGTCACGGGCGAGCACTGCCGCAAGAACGGTATTTGGGGTTGTAAGCCCAAACCCTCGAAAATTCCGTCAGTCCATATTTGACCCTGCTGGGATCGCTTCCAGCCTAGTAGATCATTCCAGCTTAACTTGTGGGTAGAGGCGTTTGAGTTTGATGCGGGCGTCTTCGGTGGTGAACTGCCAGTCCACGCCGGTTTGGGAGGCATTGCGGCGTTCGGCCCACGCTTTGGCCTCGCGGCGCAGGG
>CAIUAY010000146.1 GCA_903897335.1 uncultured Chromatium sp.
CACCGCCCGCCCAGTTACGGAACCTGTCTGAAACGCAGAAAGAGCCTCCTTATTTATGCACCAACGCCCCCGCCTGGTTAAAATTTGGCATCCATCTGAGGCGTCGACGCGGTTTAGAATACTTCACAGATTATCCATCGTCGGGCACTTTTTTGTGATCTTCTTTATCGACAGAGCTAACCGATGAGTAGACCTGAGACGGCGGTCTCCATGGTTCGTGTGGCGCTCGCGCGCTGGACTGGGTTCTTCAGTTTCTGGCTGTTGCTCGCCGACTCTGACCTGGGCGAGACGACGGCCACTAACCTTGCCGCCAGGCTGACCACCGATCTGGCGGTGGGGCTGTTGGTTACCACGGCGGCCACCTAGGTGAGCCGGCGGCGCCGGGACGGCTCCGACTTGGGGTGCTCGCTCGGCTTGCGTTGCGCTTTTTCGGACAATCCATCCTTGCCGGATTCGATGTGGCACGTCGCGCCTTCGATCTGCGCCTGCCGCTGAGACCCAGCTATCTGACCTATCCAGTACGACTGCCGCCAGGCCCTGGACGGGCGGCCTTCGGCGCCATCACCGGCCTGATGCCGGGTACGCTCCCGGTGGGAACCGATGCCGATGACAATCTGGTCTATCACTGCCTGGATCTCGATCAGCCCGTCGCAACCGGGTTCGCCGAGGACGAGGCGCTGCTGATGCGCCTGCGCGCCCGCACGAGTGTCGTCGATGACTGAGTTCCTGCTCAGCGCGGCCGTCTTCATCCTTGGGACCGTCGCCCTCGGGCTCGCCCGAGTCCTGCGCGGTCCGGACACCAGCGACCGCCTGTTGGCCGCCCAGCTCCTCGACACGGGCGGGGTTGCATCCCTGCTGCTGGTCGGCGTTGCCACCGTGGTTCGCGCGATCGCCGAGGTCGCCCTTCTGCTAGCCTTGCTGGCCGCCTTCGCCTCGGTCGCCTTCGTTGCCGGCACCCGCCGCCCAGACGAATCCGGGGACGCCTGGAAGGCTCCACAAGAGCCGAATTGGAGAAAGACTGGATGAGACTTGCACTGGATCTCTTCACCATCATCGCAGTCTCACTGGGGGCAATCTTCTTTCTCGCCGGCACGGTCGGGTTACTGCGCTTCCCCGACACCCTGTCCCGACTCCATGCACTCACCAACGCGGACAATCTGGGACTCGGCCTGGTCGTGCTCGGGTTGCTGCCCCAGGTGAGCACGCCGCTCGTCGCCATCGGCTTGATCGCGGTCTGGCTGCTCGTGCTGCTGTCCAGCGCCACGGTCGGCCAACTCATGGCAGGCGCGGTGCGTCCACCCGATTGGCGCCGGACCGAAGCTCGGGATAGCTCACAGGGAACTTCTCATGACTAGCGCACTGGCAGTCGACGCGGCGCTGATCCTCCTGGTGCTTGGCTTGGCCATCTGGGTCATCACCACCCGCGCGGCTTTCGTCGCCTACGGGCTGGTGCTGACCATCGTCTGGGTGCGACTCGCGGCCGGGACCGGTCATGACGGTGACCCGGTGCCCCAGGCCCTGATCATCACCGGGCTGGTGGTCGCCTTCGCGGCGACCGCCATCGCTGTCGCGCTGCTGGTGCGGCTCGCCGAGACCAGCGGCCGTGGCACCCTGGATGGCGACGGGCCGAATCCACCCGCTCCGTCCGACGAGCAAGCCTGATGTTAGCGCACAAATAAGGAAACACCGTATTGCTATCAGCGATTGAACAGAAAAGGCTGCATGTATCAAAGAGCACCGAGGCTAGGAAAAAGTCGCAGTTCGGTCAGTTTCTGACGCCTGAAACAACGGCTTCATTCATGGCGAGCCTTTTCCAAGATGGGGAAGGCATCTGCCGCCTGTTGGATGCGGGAGCAGGGATCGGCTCGTTATCAGCAGCTTTTTTAGATCGATGGAGACATGGCAAATTACATTTTCAACGAGTGGAAGTAGATGCCTTTGAGCTTGATCATACTTTGATTGGCTATTTGTCCGAAACGCTCGATAAGTACAACCAAAAGGGTGATTTTGCGGGCAATATCCATGAAGAAGATTTCATCCATGCCGCGGTTGAATCACTATCCGGAAGCTTATTCTCAAAACCATTAGAAAATTATACGCACGCGATCCTCAACCCTCCTTACAAGAAGATCAACAGTCATTCATCCCATCGGCTGGCCCTGCGCGGTGTCGGCATCGAGACGGTGAATCTATATTCGGCCTTTGTGGCGTTGGCAGTCGCTCTGGCTGCGCCGGGCGGACAGATCGTGGCCATTATCCCGCGCAGCTTCTGCAATGGACCGTATTACCGGCCGTTTCGTGACTTCATCCTTGAGCGGGCGGCAATCCGGCACATGCATCTGTTCGAGTCGCGCACCAAGGCGTTCAAGGATGACGAAGTTCTCCAGGAAAACATCATCGTCCGCTTGGAACGTGACGGTCAGCAGGGACCGGTGACGGTGACGACCTCGACCGATGACAGCTTTTCCGACCTCGCCGCACATGAACATCCGTTCGACCGGATCATATTCCCGAACGATACCGAGCGGTTTATTCATGTGCCTACAACGACTGAGAAAAGCACCATCGAGTTATCGCCCGCCGTGCGCTACTCGCTGGCCGATCTTGGCATCAAGGTATCGACTGGTCCGGTCGTCGATTTCCGCCTGAAAGTCCATCTGCGTGATATGCCCGAGCCGGGCACCGTGCCCCTGATTTACCCCGGGCACTTGAGCCTGAAGGGGACAGAGTGGCCTGTGCCTGGCTTGAAGAAGCCGAACGCGATCATGCGCAACGGCGAGACGGAAAAGTGGCTTTACCCGAACGGGTTTTATTGCGTGGTGCGTCGCTTCTCATCGAAGGAGGAAAAGCGCCGCGTCATGGCAAGCGTGGTGGATCCCGCCACCTTTGGCGATCATTCCGTGCTGGGCTTTGAAAACCACATCAACCTGTTTCACGAGGACAAGCTCGGCCTGCCCGAACCGCTGGCCCGTGGGCTGGCGGTATTCCTGAACACGACTGCGGTCGATGAGCATTTCCGGCGCTTCAACGGCCATACACAGGTCAATGCAACAGACTTAAAGCGAATGAAGTACCCAAGCCGTGATGCCCTTATCCTGCTTGGCGAATGGGCCATGCAGCAAGGAACTCTCACACAAGACCAGATCGACGCCAAGCTAGAAACCCTGACCGCATGAACAACAAAAGCGACCGCATTGATGCTGCACGGCAGATCATCATTTCCTTGGGCCTGCCACGCGCGCAACAGAACGAGCGTTCCGCCCTATGCCTGCTTGCCATGCTGAACCTCACGCCGGACAAGGCATGGGCAGACGCGGAAAACCCGCTGATTGGCATTACCCCAATCATGGATTGGGCGAGGGAGTACTACGACAAGGAATATGCACCGAACACCCGCGAGACGGTTCGCCGTCAGACAATGCACCAGTTCTGCGACGCTGGCGTGGCTCTCTATAACCCTGACAAGCCCGACCGTCCGGTGAATAGCCCAAAGGCGGTCTACCAGATCGAACCTGCCGCGCTGGCCCTGCTGCGTACCTTCGGCACCCCGGTATGGCATGACAACCTCGCCGCGTATCTGGCCGAGCGTGAAACGCTGGTCGCCCGCTACGCCAACGAGCGCGAGCACAACCGCATCCCGGTTGAGATTGCGCCGGGCCAGCAGATCACCCTCAGCCCCGGCGAGCACAGCGAACTGATCCGGGCCATCATCGAGGACTTCGCCCCGCGCTTCGCGCCGGGCAGCCTGCTGGGCTATACCGGCGACACGGGCGACAAATGGGGCTACTTCGACGCCGCCCTGCTGGTAGGGCTGGGAGTCGATCTGGAATCACACGGCAAGATGCCTGACGTGGTGCTGCACTACACCGCGAAAAACTGGCTGCTACTGGTGGAATCTGTCACCAGTCACGGGCCAGTCGATGGCAAGCGGCACGCGGAGCTTGCCACCTTGTTTGCCGGTTCGATTGCGGGCCTGGTCTATGTGACCGCTTTCCCGAACCGAGCAATCATGGCGCGATACCTTCCTGAAATTGCGTGGGAAACCGAGGTGTGGGTGGCCGATGCGCCTTCGCATCTGATTCATTTTAATGGCGAGCGTTTTCTTGGGCCCTATTCATGATCTCTAAACAAGGCGCTGCGCCGAGCAGTTCCGCTTCGCTCGATTGCCGCTGGTGAGATTGGTCGATGGAGACTCATTCGATCCTTGCCCCCCTGATCGCGGACATCGCTGACCTGGGTGGGATCATCCTAGTGCTCCCCTTGATGCTCCCAGTCGTCGGCCTCTTGCTGGGCCTGGTCCTGGGCGGGCGCCACCTCGGTCGTTTCTTCCTGCTGCTGTCCCTGCCGGGAGTCCAGATCCTGGGGGTCATGGGCGCGGGGGTCATCCTGCTCGGCAACCTGGTCGCCCTGCGTCAGGCGCGGCTCAAGCTGCTCATCGCCTATTCGACCGTCGCGCAGATCGGCTATCTGTTTTTGATCTTCCCGCTGGCGGCGGTCGACGAGTCCGCCGCGCTGACCGGCGGCATGCTCCAGGTGGTCTCGCACGCCTGCGCCAAGGCGGCCATGTTCATGGCCGCCGGCATGATCGCCGGCGCACTCGGCCATGACCAAATCCGGCGACTCGGCGGCATCGGTCGCGCCCTGCCCATCACCCTCCTCGCCTTCGGACTCGCCGGACTGTCGCTGATGGGACTGCGACCGAGCGGCGGCTACCTGGTCAAGACCCTGCTCGGCGCGGCGGCCGATGGCAGCGGTCAATGGTGGTGGGGGCTGATCATGCAGAGCGGTGGACTACTCACCGCCGCCTATCTGTTCTGGGTGCTTGGCAACGCCCTGTCCAGCGCGCCCGCCGCGTCGGGGCGGTTCCTCACCCTGATCAAACGTCCAGGACGCACGCAGGAACTAGTGGTGCTGGCCCTCGCACTCTGCGCACTCCTGCTTGGGCTGCTGCCGCCCGCCGTCTTTGACATCATCGGGATCGTTCGTGCGGGCATCGACGCGAGCACCGCCGTCTCAACCGCCTTGGCCGGTGCCTTTGACTGGGGCAAACTCTGGGGAGATGTCTGGCCGATCCTGATCGTCGGGCTGCTGGTGCTTGGGATGCTGCCCTGGCCGGACCGCGAGTTGGGTGCGTCCGGGGATTTCCCGGCAATGGCTCCCAGCGTCACCGGACGCGGGGCGGCCGCTCTTGGTGCCGTGCTGGAGCATGCCGATGGCGTGCTGCGGCGGTGGCCGGTTGCGGGACTGTCACTTCTGGTGCTGATCCTCGCGCTGGTGGGCACCCTGTTCGCTGGGTCGTGACGCGGCAACCGGAAACGCCGGCAAGCCAAGCACCATCGACTCATAGCCTGCTTAAACCAAGCCGATCGCAACGCCGATCCGTTGACGAATCCGGATTTTCCCGGCGCTTTCGGCAGAGTGTCACGCCAGTCCACGAGGACGATCACAGCATGAGATCATTGTCCGCGCTACGCCAAACCTCACAGGGGATCGCCGTGGGACTCGTCGGCATCCTGCTGGCCGGGTGTCAGTCGCTCCCCGCACCCTCGGACCAACCCCTCGGGGCGCGTTTGGATGCCAGCGTACGAATCATGACATCGCCTGAGAGCAGCGCCCGTGAGCGCGTCCAGGCGGAAGCGGATTACCGCGATCTGGTAGCCGCACACCTGCCGCAGCTCCTTGTGGACGCGACCAAGACGGCCCAAGACAAGACCCATCCGCCGTCAGCAGGGATAGCGGTACCCGCCGCCTACGCCGACATCGATCCTGTGCGACGTCCACGGATCACCAACCCCGGCCTGCATCGCGGCGGCCTGGGTCTGCCGGTCGTGGGTCGGATCGCTTCCGGCGGCGCGAACGCACCGCGTGCGGGCTTTCAGGTTCCGCTGACCCTGGTGGCTCTCCCGAAGCCCCCCGCGACGGAGTGCTGCATCGCGGCACTAATGGATCCGGAGCGCATCCGATCCGTCCAGACCGCGCATGGCGAGCTACCGGTTGCCATGGACTTGGAGGCTCGCTTGGATGCCACCCGAGCCACCGGGAGCCGATTCGGCGCCGGGCTGACCAACCTGCTGCGCCCCGGCCATTTTGCCGGGCGTCCCCGCATCGTCTTCCTGGAACCCTTCGACCCGGACAAGATCCCCCTAGTCCTGATCCACGGCCTGATGTCCACCCCAAGGATCTGGACACCGCTAGTCAAGGATCTGCTCGCGGATCCGGAGATCCGCGAGCAGTACCAGATCTGGTTTTTCTATTACCCCACGGGTCAGCCGGTACCACTCTCCGCGCTCCAATTGCGCGAAGCCCTGGATGACGCCGTCCGCGCCCATCAGCCGTGCAAGCCCATGGTCTTGATCGGGCACAGCATGGGCGGCATCCTCGCCCGCGCCCAGGTCTCCCGGATCTCCTTGGCGGAGGCGGGGACCATCGTCCCGAACATCGCCAGCTTGCCCAAGGAAAGCCTGTTGCGCCGCGCACTGACGTTCGAGCCACGCACCGACGTGGGTCGCGTCGTCTTCATGTTCACCCCGCATCGCGGCAGCCGCCTGGCGAGCAACAGTCTGGGTGCCTGGGGCATCCGGCTGATCCGTCTGCCCGACACCTTGGTGCGGGAGATCGCCGATGTCTTCGATCAGGTCACCGAGGCCGCGGGCGGACAGTTACCCACAAGCATCCATGGACTGTCCCCGAACTCCAGATTCCTGCGCGCACTGGATCGAACCACACCGGTCGTCCCGACCCACTCGATCATCGGCGACCGCGGACGCAGGCGCGGTGGTCTGGCAAACAGTTCGGACGGCGTAGTCCCCTACCGCAGCGCCCATCTGACCAGCGCCGAGTCGGAGGTTGTCGTCCCCGCCTGGCACGGCGGCTTCGACAATCCCCTGGCGGTTATCGAATTACGGCGCATCCTCCGTGCTCAGGCCGAACAGTATCCCCGCTCATCGCCTCGGCCAGACGCGAGCCTTTCCAGAGCACATTGAGGGGGTAGTGCCCTGAACCTGGATATTTGATATTATTAATCGATATTTCATGATTAATAACTTTGCAGGGTAAGTGATCAATGGCTCTCGTCGCTGTTCAGTGTCCACATTGCGGGAAACAAGAAGTCGTCAAAAGAGGG
>CAIUAY010000147.1 GCA_903897335.1 uncultured Chromatium sp.
ATCTCTGACTCGCACATGCCCAGGGAAGAATAAAGGTCTGCTGCTGATGTTCACCCATCAGCGCCTGGATGTCATAGACCTCGCGCAGCCCAGCCCAGTAGGGTACGCAATGCGTACCCTACTGAGTTGCGGTAGTAAGTTGGGGTGAGGCACGAACCCCAACGCAGATGACGGAGGATGTTGGGGTTCACCTTCGCTCACCCCAACCTACGAGCTGATGCTGATGGAGCAGCGGGATGGTTGGCTCAAACCGGGTGCTAGCCAGGTCGATGAGGATCGGGGTACCCCAGTCGGTGATGACCGCGCCGGAATAGGCGACGCCACTGAACTGCTGGGGGAGGGCGCCATCCGTGGCTGGGGCAGCAAAGGTCAGCCCGTGTAGGTTGGGGTGAGTTTACGAACCCCAACAATTCTCCAATGTGATGTTGGGATTCGCTCTCGCTCATCCCAACCTACGCGAGCTGAAGACGATGAAACCATCAGCGTATGACATTGCCAAAGCAGGCGGTCGGCATTCCGGTTTTCTGGAAGACCATTCGACCAAGACGGACGGAGAAATCAACCGCTCGATCCGCTCTTTAACCGCGCAGGTTGAGACGCACAACGACAAGATTGCCAATCCGATGAAATGGGTCGACCCGACTCTTTCCCCGCAACATCTGAACGGGCTGGTGACATCGTACTGGCCGAAAGAGGTTGCAAACTTTACCCAGCAGATCGAGATTCTTGAACGGCTATTGATGGAGCGTAAACCATGAACAAACAGCAAGACATGCTGGTCATTCTTGAAGAGGTCGCGCAGTCACTGAAAGACTCTGCCGAATCAGTGAATGGTGGATCGGACTATGAGCAGGGGCGGCTAATGGGCTATTACGAGGCACTCTCGACGCTGCTATCGCAGTGCGCGGTCGTGGGCATCGCCCCGGCTGATCTGCATCTGGGCGCGGAATTCAAGCCCGAGTCGCTACTGTCCACGCGCAAAGCCGCCTGATGTGCCAGAACATCGACGACTTTAACTGGGGCGCGGCGCTAATCCTGGATCGGCTCTACCAGCCCGTGTAGGTTGGGGTGAGTTTACGAACCCCAACAATTCTCCAATGTGATGTTGGGATTCGCTCTCGCTCATCCCAACTTACGCGAGCTTGAGCCGTGCGAGTTCAACATTCCCAACGACAATCTCTGACTACTGACGTTCACATGCCCACGGAAGGATATAAGCCTGCTGCTGATGTTCACCCATCAGCGCCTGGATGCCATAGACCTCGCGCAGCGTCTCAGGCGTCAGGACAGCCTGCGCCGTGCCCTGTGCAAAACAGCGTCCCCGATCCAGTAGCAGCAGGCGGTCACAAAAACGGCTGGCGAGTGTCAGGTCATGCAGCACCAGCACCAGACTGTTGCCACGCTGGCAGTGTTCGCGCAGCAGACGCATGACGCCAAGCTGATGCTGCGGATCGAGCGCGGCGATGGGTTCATCGGCCAGCAGCAGTGGCGCATCCACCGCCAGCGCCCGCGCCAGACGCACCCGCGCCCGTTCGCCGCCGGAGAGTTCGGTGAAGCGGCGCTCACGCAGCGACCAGCTCGCGGTGAGGTGCAGCGCTGACTCAATCACGGCGCGATCAGCATCGCTCATTGCCGCGCCCCGCCACCAGCTTCCGTGATAAGGATGACGGCCAAGTGCAACGAGATCCCAAACGCGAATCGGCCATTGCACGGCATCGTCCTGACTCAGATAAGCCAGATGTCGGGCACGTTCTCGCGTTGGCATGGTGGCGATAGCCTGGCCATTGAACTGGATATCGCCCTGGTAGCGCAGCAACTGGGCGATGGCCTTGACCACCGTACTCTTGCCGGCGCCATTGGGGCCGATCAGACCCAGCAGCTCACCCGGCGCGACGACAAACGAGAGATCGCGCACCACCGCCCTGCTGCCGTGACGGATCGTCAGACCCGCCACCGCCAGTCCAGCCGGTATCGCAGTCATAGCTGATCCCGCCGTGAACGCAGCACCAGCGCCAGAAAAAAGGGTGCGCCGATCAGCGCCGTGACCACGCCGAGCATCAGTTCTTTCGGGGTGTCGATCAGACGCAGGACAATATCAGCGGCCAGAATCAGCACCGCGCCACCCAATGCACTCGGCAACAGCAGTCGCCCCGGCCGATAGTCCACGAAGCGGCGTAGCAGATGCGGCACCACCAATCCCACGAATCCGATGGCTCCAGTCACGGCGACGGTCGCCCCGACACTCAAGGCCGAACCGGCGATGATCAGGCCGCGCAGGCGCACGAGATCGACGCCCAACGTACTTGCCTCGCCTTCGCCGAGCGTCAGGACATCGAGCGCCGGGGCGCTCAACTGCAACAGCACTAGACCGACGGCGACGAACGGCAGACACAGCATGACATCGGCAAAACTGCGATCACTGATTGAACCCAGCAGCCACAGGATGATGTCCTGCACATCGGTTGGATTCGGCGCCAGATTAAGCGCCAGCGAGGTTAAAGCCGCCGCCAGCGAAGACAGTGCCACGCCGACCAGGATCAGCGTCTGATTGGTTGCGCCGCTGCGCGTCAGGGCATAGAGCAGTCCGGTCGCCAGCAGCGCAAACAGCATAGCCACCATCGGCAGCATCCAGAGACTGAGACTCGTCAGTCCAAAATAAAGTGCCAGCACCGCCCCCAAACCGGCACTGGAGGAGATTCCGAGTAGTCCCGGTTCAGCCAGCGGGTTGCGCAGCAGACCCTGCAATGCCGCGCCGCAGGCACCCAGCGCAAAACCAAGCAACCAGGCCAGCACCACCCGTGGCAGACGAATCTCTTGCATGATCAGACGCTGTGCTTCAGTGCCAATGCCAAATAATCCGCTGATCGCCTCGCTGACCGTCAGCCGCGCCTCACCGATCAGAAGTGACACGCTACTCAGAAGCAGCAACAGAATCAGCAGGATAGCGTTGATTGACATGGAAAATTTAGTTTTAGGTGATTGACTGGAGTGCTCCCTTTGGTCAGAGTGACGCCTTTCGCATAGATGTCGAACCCCGTATGAATGCCGTCGAGATTGAGGAAGCCGTTTCCACGCTGGCAGAGCAGCCATTCGATGCGGCGGAATTTCCCTTCGCCTTTCTGGAAGCCTTCGGCAACAAGACGACGACCCTCAAACGCCTGCGTACCGGCGCGTCGAACAAGTCTGACTTGGATGGCGTACTTCAGACCAACAACATCCACATCATGACCTGTCCGATCGGCGCCGTCACCCAGACGCTCGGCGCGCTCAAGGCCAGCCCCGCGACGGCGCGAGCCAAGGCCAAGTTCGTACTCGCTACCGATGGCGTCGATCTGGAAGCCGAAGATCTCAATTCGGGTGAAACCATCGCCTGCGCTTACCCGGATTTCGCCGATCATTTCGGCTTCTTTCTGCCGCTGGCGGGCATCAGCACCGTTCGGCAAATCCGTGAGAGTGCGTTTGACATCAAGGCGACCGGGCGGCTCAACCGGCTCTATGTCGAACTGCTGAAGGACAACCCCGACTGGGGCAGCGCCGAACGCCGCCCCGACATGAATCACTTTCTGGCGCGGCTGATCTTCTGCTTCTTCGCCGAGGACACCGGCATCTTTAACGGGGCCGGCCTGTTCACCCACACCATCGACCAGATGAGCGCACGGGACGCCTCGAACACCCACGCCATCATTGGCGAGTTGTTCCGCGCCATGAACACCCGTGCCACGGAGCGCGCCAGCGCCAACCTGCCGCGCTGGGCCGACGCCTTCCCCTACGTCAATGGCGGTCTGTTTTCGGGCAACCTGGAGGTGCCGCGCATCAGCAAGATCGCGCGTTCCTACCTGCTGCACATCGGCGGTCTGGATTGGACCAAGATCAACCCGGACATCTTCGGCTCGATGATCCAGGCGGTCGCCGAGGATGAAGAGCGCGGCGCACTCGGGATGCACTACACCAGCGTGCCGAACATCCTCAAGGTGCTCAACCCGCTGTTTCTCGACGAGCTGCGTGCCCGGCTGGCCGAGGCCGGCGACAACCCGCGCACCCTGCTCAACCTGCGCAAGCGCATCGCCCGCATCCGCGTCTTCGACCCCGCCTGCGGTTCGGGCAATTTCCTCGTCATCGCCTACAAGCAACTGCGCGAGATCGAACACGCCATCGATACGCGACGCGGCGAACCATGGCGCAAGAGCGAGATTCCGCTGACCAACTTTCGCGGCATCGAAATCCGCGACTTCGCCGCCGAGATCGCCCGCCTGGCGCTCATCATCGCCGAGTTTCAGTGCGATCTGCTCTATCTCGGACAGAAGGAGGCGCTGGCCCGCTTCCTGCCACTGGAAAAGAGCAACTGGATCACCTGCGGCAATGCGCTACGGCTCGATTGGTTAAGCCTCTGTCCGCCGACTGGAACCGGCGTCAAACTGCTGGCCGACGATCTGTTCGGGACGCCGCTGGATCAGACGGAAATCGATTTCGAGAATGAGGGTGGGGAAACCTATATTTGCGGGAATCCGCCGTACAAGGGTAGCCAAACTCAGACTAAAGAACAGAAATCGGATTTGGCTGCCGTTTTTGATCCCTATGGAGTTTCATCAAAACAAATCGACTACGTTGGTGGATGGTTCATAAAGGCGGCTGCCTACGCCCAACATACGATGGCGGACTCAGCCTTTGTTAGCACTAATTCCATCTGCCAGGGACGCATTGTCCCAATTCTTTGGCCCAAGGTCTTCGAGACTGGCTATTGCATTCGTTTTGCACATACGTCTTTCAAGTGGGCAAATCTTGCTAGTCACAATGCTGGTGTAACCGTTGCTATCGTAGGTTTATCGAAATCGACTGCCCAGAAACGCAGTCTGTATGACTTGAACAGCAATGGTGAAACCACGGTACGGGAAGCCGAAAACATCACGCCGTATCTCACCATCGGTGAAAATATCGTCGTGACAAGCCAGCGTGCGAGTATCTCCGGCTTGCACGATATGTCCTTTGGAAATATGCCTGTTGACGGTGGAAACCTCCTCCTCTCGACGGAAGAAGTTACAGATTTGTGCCTGACGCCAGAGCAAAAGGACATCTTCATCCGTCGTGCCTATGGGTCGGCGGAATACATTCGGGGCCTTGTGCGGTATTGTCTTTGGATCGCCGATGAAACTCTGTCAAGCGCACTTGAGATCGATTCCATTAGAAAAAGAGTCGATGGCGTTCGGGCGATGCGTTGCGCCAGCAAAGATACTGGTACTAAAGAGATGGCTGTGCGTGCTCATCAATTCCGTGAAATGAACCAGGCCACGAGTCACACGATAATCCTGCCGGGCGTTTCTTCGGAGAGACGCGAGTATCTTCCCGTGGGTCTTCTCGATAGTCGTGCCAACGTTAGCAACCTCGCCTTTGCCCTCTACGACGCCCCCCTCTGGAACCTGGCCATCATCGCCTCGCGCCTGCATCTGGTCTGGATCGCCACCGTCTGCGGCAAGCTGAAAACGGATTTCCGCTACTCCAACACCCTCGGCTGGAACACCTTCCCCGTGCCCCTCCTCACCGAGAAGAACAAAGCCGACCTCACCCGCTGCGCCGAGGACATCCTGCTGACCCGCGAGGCGCATTTCCCCGCCACCATCGCCGATCTCTACGACCCCAAGACCATGCCCGCCGACCTGCGCGAGGCTCACGACCGCAACGACGAGGTGCTGGAGCGCATCTACATCGGGCGGCGCTTCAAGAACGACACCGAGCGGCTGGAAAAGCTCTTCGAGCTGTACACCAGAATGACCGCAGCCGGGGGCAGGGGCGGGGAGAAGAAGCCACCCGCGCGCTCCTGCGCCCGCGCCACGAACGGAGCCAGGGCGTAAGCTGAACAGATGATCCAGGCCATCCAGCACAAGATTCGGACGCGGCAGTATGAATTCTCCCGGCATGCGCTCGATCAGAGCATCCGCCGTGAGATCAGCATCGCCGAATTCGAGGAATCGCTGTTGGGGGGCGGGGCCGAGATCATCGAAGACTATCCGACTGACAAATATGGTCCGAGTTGTCTGATCCTGGGCATCACCCACGCAGGCCGAGCCTTGCATGTCCTGTGCAGCTATCCGAGCCGCCCGTTGCTGAAGGTGATTACCCTCTACGAACCCGATCCCTCGAAGTGGGTCGATGCCCGGACTAGACGCGACTCGTGAGAACGGAGGACGTGATGCAAGAGACGATGATCGACACGACCGTGAACTACACCATCGAGCACCAGGGTCGGCTCTATCTGATCGAACAGGTACCCGCCCGCCTCTGCGAGGAGACCGGGGAAGAATTCTTCTCTCCCGAAACCGTCGAGCACATCCAGGCGCTGATTCACAGCGGTCGAGCGCCGGCGCGGGTGATCGAAACGCCCGTGTATCGGTACGTCTAAGTGCGCGAATGACAGACGATGTACTCGATTTCGCCAGGTTTCTTGTCCAACGGACTCAATATAACGAGATCGAGACGAAAACGCTGGCGGAATCATCATTCGCGCAATGGATCACTCATCCTTTGGGCGTCAAGGATTTCCAGCCGCTGAGTCGGGAAGACGCGAATGCCCGCTAAGATCTTTGTGGACTGCGTGTCGTGACACTCAACAGACAACGACACATCAGCGCCGAGAACACTCGCGGCGTCCCCGCCGTCTCGGTCACCTATGCCCGCAATGGCCGTTCAACCAAGTCGAACGAACTGGGCATGCGCCCAATGCAGGAACGCGCCTATGAGAAGCGCGGCGAGCCGTATCTGCTGATCAAATCGCCGCCGGCTTCCGGCAAGAGTCGGGCGCTGATGTTTATCGCACTCGACAAGCTCCACAACCAGGGCTTGAAGCAGGCGATCATCGTGGTGCCAGAAAAGACGATCGGAGCCAGCTTCAACGATGAACCGCTATCCCAGTTTGGCTTCTTCGCCGACTGGCGGGTGCCGCCCAAGTGGAATCTGTGCAACGCACCGGGGGAAGATGGCGGCAAGATCAAGTCAGTGAAGGCGTTTCTCGACAGCGACGACCAGGTGCTGGTCTGTACCCACGCGACCTTTCGCTTCGCCGTCGATCAGTTCGGCGTCGCGGCATTCGACCACCGGCTGATCGCCGTCGATGAGTTCCATCATGTCTCGGCCAATCCCGACAACAAGCTGGGCGTGTATCTCGGCCAGTTCATCGCCCGCGACCAGGTGCACATCGTCGCGATGACAGGCTCCTACTTTCGAGGCGATGCCGAGGCGGTGCTGGCGCCGCAGGACGAGGCGCGGTTCGACACGATCACCTACACCTACTACGAGCAGCTCAACGGCTACGAGTCTCTGAAACAACTCGACATCGGCTACTACTTCTACACTGGCGCCTATGTCGATGACCTCCTGAAGGTGCTCGACCCGGACGAGAAGACCATCGTCCATATCCCTAACGTCAACTCGCGCGAGAGCACCAGGGACAAGATCCGGGAGGTAGATCATATCCTTGAAGAACTCGGCGAGTGGCAGGGCACCGATACCGCGACCGGCTTCCAGTTGGTGAAGACAGCCAGTGGTCGAGTGCTGTTAATCAACATGGAAAACTTCCCAGGGATCCGGGGAAATCAACATTGAATTTTTTCCACCCCGGAGTAGCGCAACCTACCGGCTTTTTGGCCGGAGCAACTTGGGGTGATCAGGATGGAATTCATTGCCGACATCAG
>CAIUAY010000148.1 GCA_903897335.1 uncultured Chromatium sp.
AAAAGCCGGTAGGTTGCGATACTCCGGGGTGGAAAAAATTCAATGTTGATTTCCCCGGATCCCTGGGAAGTTTTCCATGTTGATTAACAAGCCACGCCTTCCAAGACACAATCCAGGAATAGGGCATGACCCCCTCCGTGAGCCGCAAGGGCAACTGCTGGGACAATGCCCCACCGAGAACGGGTTCAACAGCGTCAAGCACGAGCGGGTGTTTGGCGAGCACTTCGCAACGCGGGCGGGGATGACGACCATGGCCTTCGAGGACATCGAGGTGTTCGACAACCGCAAACGCCTGCACTCAACGCTCGGCGACACCTCACTGATCCAGTTCCTGAAAGACTGGATCAGCACTCAGCAGGGAGAAAAACGGGTAGCATGAGTACACTCCCTTGGAAGATGAAAAACCGAAGGAACCCCAGGGGTTTTGTCATTGCCCCCGACCAACGAGCATCGTTAGGCTTGCGCTCAATCACCGGCGCTTTCATCGCCCGGCTCAAGTTTCAAGCGTTTGCCGCCGGGGTCTGACCCGGCGACGAGAGCGAAGCCGGCCAGCCATTTCGACATCTGCTCAGGATACGTCATGACACATACTCTTCTGACGGGCGGTCGCGCCGTCCCAAGCTCGCGCATCAACCGCCTCTGGCATCTCGGGCGTGCGACAACTGACCTCGCGGCTGGCATCGGCGTGCGGGGTCTGATCGATCTCGCGCGAGGGGGCGATGGCTCATCAAACCCCACTCAGCTGAGTCCGGCGGCTCTTCAGCGCGTCACGAGTCGGCTCGCGCACATGCGCGGCGCGGTGATGAAGATGGGGCAACTCATGTCCATGGACGGGTCGGACGTCCTGACGCCCGAAGCCGCCGCCATCCTGGGTACGCTGTGCAATCGCGCCGAGCCCATGCCGCTGAGCCAGCTCGCGCCCCTGCTTGAGACCGAGTACGGCAAGGACTGGAATCGACGCTTCCGGCGCTTCGGCTTCACACCGGTCGCGGCCGCCTCCATTGGCCAGGTGCATCGCGCGGAAACCACGGATGGCCGCGATCTGGCGCTGAAGATTCAGTTCCCCGGCGTGCGCGAGAGCATCGATAGCGACATGGATAATCTCGCCTTCATCAGCCGCGCCATCGGCCTGATGCCAAAAGGGATGGACCTTCAGCCGATGCTCGCGGAGGCTCGCCGCCAGCTCCACCAGGAAGCCGACTATGAGGCCGAGGCCAACGCGCTGGAAACCTATCGCGGCCTGGTCGGTGATGGCACCGATTTCGTCGTCCCCGATGTGCATCGCGACTTCAGTACCGGGCGCATTCTGGCGATGGATTTCGCCGATGGCATCGCGATCGATCAACTGGCCGCGCCAGAATTCACCCGGCACGACCGCGATCACGCCGCCAACCTCGTCATGGCGATTGTCCTGCTTGAGCTGTTCGAGTTCAGCCTCGTGCAGACCGACCCGAACTTCGGCAATTTTCTCTACCAAGCCGACTCCGGCCGCGTCGTGCTGCTGGATTTCGGCGCCACCCACCCGGTTCCGCCAACCATCGTCTCCGGCTATCGCAATCTGATCCGAGCCGCGATGGCGGAAGACCGCGCAGCCATGTCCCGCAGCGCCATCGCGCTTGGCTTCGCCCGCGAGGATACGCCGCCCGAACAGGCCGAGGCCATGCTTGATCTCATGCGTCTATCGAGCGAAATGATGCGACACCAGGGTTCCTATGATTTCGGCGCATCCGACCTGTTCAAGCGCATCTACGATCGTGGTCGGCAACTGTACGAGAATGGCGCCTTCAGCCAACTTCCGGATCCATCCAGCATGTTTCTGTACCGTAAGTTCTTGGGCGCCTTCATGCTCTGCCGCCGACTGCGCGCGCGCGTAGATCTACCGCGTCTGCTCGAACCCTATCTGTAAGACAATCGACCGGGTCGCTGTTCAACTGGCCAGGCGTCCGCCAAATGATGGATGTCCCTTGTCAAGTCCCGTGAGATTATAGACCC
>CAIUAY010000149.1 GCA_903897335.1 uncultured Chromatium sp.
GCCTCCCAAACCGGCGTGGACTGGCAGTTCACCACCGAAGACGCCCGCATCAAACTCAAACGCCTCTACCCACAAGTTAAGCTAGAATGATCTACTAGAACATGTGCTCAGAAGTGAATGCGCATGATGAATATCCCGATGCTCGACTGGCTGCACGGCTACCAAAAAAGCTGGTTGCGCCCGGATCTGCTTGCCGGACTGACCACGGCGGCAGTCGTTGTGCCCAAGGCCATGGCCTATGCCACGATTGCCGGGCTGCCGGTCGAGGTCGGACTCTACACCGCCTTCGTTCCGCTGGTGATCTACGCAATTCTTGGAACGTCGCGGCCACTCAGCGTGAGCACCACGACCACGCTGGCAATTTTGACCGGAACCCAGCTTGCGCTGGTCGTACCGGGTGGCGATCCAGCGGCGCTGCTGACCGCCTCCGCAACGCTGGCTGTGCTGGTCGGGATCATGCTGATCCTGGCCTCGGTACTGCGACTGGGGGTGGTCGCCAGCTTCATCTCGGAGCCGGTGCTCACCGGTTTCAAGGCGGGTGTGGGTCTGGTCATCATCCTGGATCAGGTTCCCAAGCTGCTGGGCATTCATTTCGACAAAAGCGGCTTCCTACGCGATCTGTTCGCGCTCATTCACCATTTGCCAGAAACGTCGCTCGCAACGCTCATGGTGGGTATCGCCATGCTGGTGATCCTGATCGGAATCGAGCGCTTTGCACCGCGCGCTCCAGCACCGCTGGTTGCCGTCGCGCTCGGCATCGCTGCATCAGGTCTGTTCGCGCTGCAAGGCCACGGCGTCCAGATCGTCGGCCATATTCCACAGGGACTGCCATCCTTCACGTCACCCAGTTTCGGTCTGCTCGAACAGCTCTGGCCCGGTGCGCTCGGCATTGCGCTGATGAGTTTCACCGAATCCATCGCCGCAGCACGCGCTTTCGTGGATCGCGGTGAACCACGTCCTGAACCAAACCGCGAGCTACTGGCAACTGGTTTGGGAAATCTCATCGGCGGGCTGTTCAGTGCCATGCCGGGTGGCGGTGGCACGTCACAGACGGCCGTCAACCGGCTTGCAGGCGCTCGCACCCAGATCGCCGGTCTGGTGACAGCCGCCGCTGCGGTAGCAACCCTGACCCTATTCGCGCCGCTGATGGGGCTGATGCCCCAGGCGACGTTGGCCGCCGTGGTGATCGTCTATTCAATCGGGCTGATTCAACCGGCTGAATTCGTCGCTATCCTGCGCATTCGACGCATGGAATTTCTCTGGGCGCTTGCAGCCTTTGGCGGCGTCGTCCTGCTCGGAACACTCAAAGGAATCGTCGCGGCAATCATCATTTCACTGATTGCGATTGCCTATCAGTCCGCTCATCCGCATTTTTATGTCCTCGGTCGCAAGCCTGGAACCGACGTGTTCCGGCCTAAGTCAGACGAACACCCAGAAGACGAGACTTTCCTTAAGCTCCTGATGGTACGCCCCGAAGGTCGCATTTTCTTCGCCAACGCCCAGCGCATTGGCGAGCAGCTCTGGTCGCTGATCGACGCTGCCGAGCCACAAGTCGTGGTGATTGATTTCAGCGCCGTGACGGACATTGAGTACTCGGCGCTTAAGATGCTCACCGAAGGCGATGAACGTCTGCGCGAGCGTGGCATCCAACTCTGGATGGTGGCGCTTAACCCGGAGGCGCTCGGTATGGTTCAACGCTCGCCGCTCGGTGAGACGCTCGGCTTCAATCGCCTGTTTTTCAATTTACAGACGGCCGTGGAGCATTTCCGCTCCCTGGCCGCTACCCAGGAACCGCTTGACTAGACACGGGATGTCACTGCATTTTTCACTCACACATCAATCACACGAGCGAGGAACATGGCATGAACACGGTTAAACATTTGGCTTGTGCTCTCACGCTGTTACTGCCAGTCACTGCCGCCATGGCCGCCGGATCGGAAACGAACGGTGGTTTTCAGTTGGGCATCCTGACGTGTACATCGAATCCTGACACCCAGAAAAACCGGATCATCAACTCGAAGGTCGATGTGAACTGTGAACTCAAGTACAACAACGGTAAGCTGGAACGCTATGTCGGCGAGTCTGGAATCGGAGTTGGAATTGATCTGAACTGGAAACGCGAAGACAAGCTGGTCTACGCCGTGCTGGCGGCCTCGCAGGATACGACGCCAGGCGCAGGCGCACTGGCCGGTAAATTCGTGGGTGGCAAGGGTTCGGTAACGCTCGGTGTCGGCGGTGGTGCTGGCGTACTGGTTGGCGGTGGTAAAACAAACCTGACACTCCAGCCGTTGGCGCTAGAAAAAAGCAAGGGGTTCGGTATTGCCGGTGGCGTGAGCTATCTGACGCTCCGGCCAGCCCAATAACCAACCGCGCAGACGGTTGAATGCGCTGGAGCCAACATGGATCGTTGGTGAGACAACCGACTCGTGCAACGGGCAGACTGGCTCAACGCCAGTCTGCTTTTATTATGCCCGTTCGACCGGAAACGCTAACACGGCGTCGATGTGATCGACGCCAGCGGCTGGTTCTGTTGCGCGCCGTGTTCTATCTAGCCGCTGTCGTGGCGATGCGCTGCAACCCCCATGTCAACGCCCTGTATGAGCAGCCTGCTGGCTCGCGGAAAAACCAAAATGGTCGCCCTCGGCGCAAACTGGTCTATCTGTGCTTCGGCGTCTTCAAAAACCCTCGCCCTGACCAGACCGATGATGCCTCCGCAGCTTGACGAGAAAGACGGTATCTACCCGGAACGACCGGCCTTTGCTTCGCTCTCCATGGCCGGCAGCGGTCTAACCGTTGGCAATCCACACGCACCATCCGTTAGCATTCTGCTGGCGCTGAACTGGAGCACGACACGCGCTTGCGAGTTGCCTTCGCCAGTCGCGATCACCCGGCATCAGCCTCGACGAGCGTTAGGTTGATCTGCGTCTGGCTGGCACCGGCACGACCGCTGAAAACACGAATGTCATCCTGAACCAAACGCCAGCAGCGTTCGTCCAGAATGGTGCGATCCCCCTTAATGGTGACGGTCAGCCGCAGATCCGGCTCCTGGAGACAAAGACTGAGATGCAGCGTGATCGGGGCGCAGACACTCGCCAGCCGGGGATACATGTCGATGGTCATTTCAAATGAGTTGGTGGCCAGACGCGGGCGGCGGCTCTCGATCCGTCCCAGATCGCAATGCGGATGCCGACAGCGGCACCGGAGCGCATAACCCAGCTCGCGGTCGCAGAAGACGCAGATCGCCCGCTCAACCTCGATCAGGTGACGACGTGATTCACGCAGACGCGCAGGCAGATCAATCTCATCGTGAATCTGTTGGCGCAGCACCCGCCGCAGGCGGTCAAAGGCTTTGGGCAGGGTGCCACTGTGAAAGCCACGTCTGAGCAAACCGCGCATGGTTTCGCCATGCCTGCCGATCACGGCGGGTTCAACGGCGAGCGTGGACGGATCAGGTCGGTGTTCTGCCTGGGAATGGTGAGGAATGCTGCCAGCCAGTCCCAGGCCACGATGGTTGGCGGCATAGAGCTTCCAATTCTCCTTGAGTTCCCAAACCAGAAACCCAGCCAGCCCCGGTAGCAGGAGCACGGTGAGCGTCACCAGAGGATAGGTGAGCCATTTGGGCAAGAGCGTTTCGGTCACGGTGAACAGAAACCCCGTGATGACCGGGAAGAACGGCAGCATCACTTTGTGCCCGATGGTGACGAGCGGGAAGTGCTTGATCGGATTGACCTGGGGTTCCACCAGCACGGTGACATAGAACTGGATCAGTGAATCCAGAACACGCCAGACCGGAATCAGCACCGCCTTGAGCGTGAGTTCGCTTCGGGACTCGCCCAGACGGTGACTCAGCAGCTCTTCGATCCAATGCAATCCTTGCTGGAAACGCCGGTTGATGTCTTTGAAAAACTGCATGAGTTCACGCACCAGCCCGAAAATCAGAGTCTGGTTCACGAGACGCAGAAAGCGTCCGACGCGGCTTGCGGCATCATCGAGCAGGTGACGCCCGGACGGGGTGTTGTGCAAGAGTGTGCCGAGCGTCAGGGCGAGCGCGAAAAGCGAGATTCCGGGTTCGATCAGCGCACTTTCAACCAGACTGGCGAGTCCCAGAAACGGCAGGATCAATAGCATCCCGATCAGAAATGGCCGCAACAGATAACGATCCAGCATCCGCACGACCGTGTTTTCCAGCAGGTCGACGATGGGCTGCCAATGCATGAGCCGCCGCAGGCCGTCATAGAACAGCAACCGCAGACCCCACCAGATCCCACGCAGCACGGCCAACGCGCCATGCCGCACCACGCGGGTGTAGGTCATGGCGTTGATGAGCAGTCCCACGCTGCCGATCAGCCAGAATGGCGTCAGGTGCAGATGGGATTGATGATGCGAGAGGATGCCGGTTAACACATCCAGTGTCTTGAGTCCCAGAAACGCCAGACCAAATGGCAGGATCAGATGGCGCAGCGCCAGCCGACCCAACGGCGTGCCAAACAATGGCGCACCAAGCTGCTGTAGTCCACGAATGTAAAACTCGCCAGGCTGATAAATGCCAGGTAGCGTCCGCGCCGCCACCCGGTCAAAACGTGCAAGACGATCACCCTTCAGAAATTCACCGATGCTTAAATCAGGCAGTCTCAGAAGATTGCGGGCGATGATGTCGCGCACATCCGTGAATTTCAGATGCCGTCGCTGTTCGATCACGTCAAGGAGTTCGCGCAGCAGCTTGTGCGCGGCGACCTCCTCGCGGTGATTAGCGGGCGTGAAACCGGCCTCATGAATGGCCGCCCGCACCAGCGGCTTGAGCTGTTTTTCCAGGTGTGCCGTGAGCCGTCTGGCGAGCGCCTGCAATGGTTGGCTGAAACGTTCGACTTCGGTGGTTAACCAGCCAAGTTGCTCCAGTCGGCTCAACCCGGTATCAATCGCCCGCAATGCCTTGAGGTTCGCCTGAAAGGGCAGGGTCTGGCGAAAGCTAATCCTGCCCAGACTGAACAGCCACTGGAGCGGACGCAACTGATAGTAAGTGGTGCGACTTTCGAGCAGCACCCGTTCCAGATTCTTCAGCAGGATCCGTGCTGCCCAGGCGTGGGGCGAATCGAGAATGGCCGCGCCGAGTCGGCGCGTGAGGAGCGTTAGTTCCTCTGCGCTATGCTGGTCGAGCGCCCAGATGTCCACCAGCAGCGCAGAGAGTGATGATTCGGCGGCATGGCGCTGTCTGGCCAGTATGTCTGTGACCTGTCCAGATGCGCCTGGACAGGCTTCACCCATTGCCTGAAACCGCCAGTTTGCGGCGGCCAACTGGTCGATGACAATGGCATGGCTGTCGCTGATGCCAGCGCGTCGGGCAGTGCGCACGGCATGACGAAACAGCCGCAACGACAGATTCAGATGGATGCCCTGCGCCATTTCCGGGAGCGACCCTCGCCGTTTTAGCCATGTCGGGAACGCGAGCAGCAGATCGAGCAGGGGCGCGATGATCCCGATCAGCGCATCCTGTAGATGGATGCGCCAGTCATCGCGGAATTGCGGCTGATCCTGGTCTAGCGCCGCGAGACAGCACCGCTCAAGCAACGACGGCGTGTCCGGAAACAGATCCGGCGTAGCGATCTCTGCCGGAAGAGTCGCGGCAGGATGCGCCGGGATCGCGCTAACCAGGGCAGGACAGCAGTCGGGATCGGCGCTGGCATAAGGCAGATCGACTGGAAGCAATGGCGTATAGGATGGATGGCCACAGCGCGGATCCGGACGGGTGCGTTCCAGGATCGGCGGCAGCCGACTCTCAGCGCGCAGCGGTGGCAGATCGAGTCCGCCATCGACCATCCAGCGATCCAGTCGTGCCCAGTCGTGGATCGCCGGAAAGAAAAAGGCGCGTACCCCCGGACTGAAATAACGCAGTCGCGTGACGAATGCCACAAAGCTGCGACAGACCACGGCATCATCAAGTCCGGCGGGGATGACGCCATCACGGGTCAGCAGATCGCGAACCTCGGCAAAGGCCGCCGCGCCGATCAGATCCTGTAGCGCATCCAGGGCGAATGGATCGCAGTCCTGGCACACATAACGGGAGGCTTCCCAGGCGCGGGCGATCTCGCCCTCGAAACGGCGCGCCCAGTAATCACGCAGCAGGCGCGTGAAACCGGCCTGATCCAGCCGTTGTTCGACCGGCATCGGCAGCAGGATCACCTGATCGGGCAGGTTCAGCCCCTCAATGACTGCCAGCGCCTCTGGATTTTCGGACTCCAGTCCGGTCAGGAAATGCACGGCTGGCATCAGGTAATAACCTAAGTCAGGAATGGCGCCAGCGTAACCCTGCGACTCCAGGTGTTCCGCGATCAGCCGTTCCATGGCGCGTGGATGAAAGAGAAAGACCCCTTCCGCCGGCTTGAGGACACGCGAGCGAAAGAGTCTGGCGGTGGATGCGGCGTCAGTGGGTATCTGGAGTGACACGGGTCGCTGGGCTCAAATCGGGGGTATATTAGAGGCAAGGCGTCGGGCGCAAGGCTTAAAGCGGAACAGGCATCTTGACGCTTCAGCCTTGTCCCTGGCCACTATACATCAGGCACATCCGCCTGTTCTCGATCATCAGCCGCGATGAGCATCGATCATGCACTATCGAGTCTTCTATCTTTTTGAACGATCAGGGGAGTCGTTGTCATCGGCCAGCGCCGTGGAAATGAGCATCCGCTCGATCTGCGAGCAGCTGCTGCCGCGTCTACAGGGCGAAGACGACTATCTGGGGCTGATCGACGCGCAGGAAAATATCCTGCAAATCCTTTGCGAGCCTGCGGCCAGACGCTACTGGCTGGAGTTGCCGCTCGATGCCGCCAAGGCGTCCTACGGGAAATATTGTGATCTTGCAGAACTCCAGACACTGCTGCCCGGGTTGCCTGCCGTGTTCGACCGCGAGGCCATTCCAGGGCTGGAATATCGACCCTGGTAGCGCGTCCGTGGCTGTACGCGGACAAGACGGCGTTAGGGTGGCTTCACGGTCATGGTGCCCCGAACCAGACGGATGTGCGCCGTCTGGAGCTTGCCCGGACGATAGGGCTTGCCAGTGAAAAAACTGACGCTCCAGGCACGGTTCACGCCGCCGGTATCGGAAGACGATGACCAGAACAACGCCGACGGTGTATTGGGAAACACCTGCGGGTTGATCGCCGGTGACGAATGGCATGTTTCAACGATGCTGACCAGCTCCGCGCCGGTTGGCAGGCGCCAGCCACTCCCGACACTGGCGATGATCCTGTCTGCCCTGTCCCAGGGATAGGTCGCCGGTCGCCCGTCACAGAGACTGGTCTTGGCATTCCAGGTCTGGCCGAGCGCGCAGCGTTTCCATTCCAGCGTGGTGCGCCCATGCTTGACCGCGCTGCCGTCCTCGATGATGGCAAATTCGGTCGACGGCGTGGTCTCGGTCTTGCCACCGAGACAGGCATCGCTGGCGCTCGGAATATCCACTGCACGCGCCACCGGCCATTTGGCCAGCAGCACGAGCATCAGAACGATGCGCCATGCCCTGTCTGGCCGCATTGGACAGATCATGTCGTGGTTCCAGCGTCTGAGAGCGAGATCGTGTTGCGTCCACGATCCTTAGATCGGTACATGGCATCATCAGCATGTTGCGCCAGTGCAATGGCGCTGGTTCCATGATCGGGATAGAGCGCAATGCCGATGCTGGCCGAGATGTTGATCGGATAACCTTCGATCAGGAACGACTCAACCATGGCGCTGCGGATCTTTTCAGCGACCTGGAACGCCTGATCGGACTGCTGCACCTGACGCAGCAGCACCACGAACTCATCGCCGCCAATGCGGGCGACGGTGTCCGATTCGCGTACGCACTGAACCAGACGCCGCGCCACATCGCGCAGCAGCAGGTCGCCGACACGATGCCCGAAGGTGTCGTTCACCGGCTTGAAGCGGTCGAGATCGATGAACATCAGCGCCAGCCCGAAGTGGTGACGCTGCGCATCAGCCAGCGCCTGCGCGACCCGGTCATCAAACAGCGCACGGTTCGGCAGGCCAGTCAGCGTGTCGTGCTGCGCCATCTTGCGGATCTGTTCCTCGGTCTCTTTCTGGGTCTGGATATCGGCAAAATAACCGAACCAGATTAGGCTCCCGTCCGGTTCGATGTCGGGGATGGCCTGGCCCTCGAACCAGCGATAGTCGCCAGACGGGAGACGGATGCGAAACTGCGCCCGCCACAGCGACAGCGTTGCGGCTGAATCGTCGATGCCCTGCCAGACGGGTTCACGGTCATCGGGATGCAGACGCTCGAAGAAGGGCGTGGCATCTTCCGCCAGCGACGCGGCGGTCAACCCGAAGATCCTGACCCTGGGGCTGATATAGGAAAAATGCGCGTTGTCGCTCAACGGTCGGCGATAGCGAAACATCACGCCAGGGACGCTGTCGGCGATCTTTTGCAGAAATTCCATGCTCGCGTCGAGTTCGGACACCCGCTGGTGCAGATCGTTTAGCGTGGTTCCCAGACGCGCCGCCATCTGGTCGAGCAGGACTGAAATTTCGGCCAGCTCATAGCGCCCGATGGCACCGCTGCGATGCATCAGGTCTCCCTGTTCAAACCGGCTGGCGCTGTGGCGCAGACTGGCCAGTGGTTCGACGATTTCACGCTGGGTGAAGCCCTGCGCGCGCTGGACGAAGAGCACCACGCCGGTCACGGCGAGCAGCGACAGACCGATCAGCGCGGCCAGCCCGAACAGCAGATCATGCAGCGGTTGCTCGGCAATGACCACCAGGTCAGTCCGTGCTGAAGGCACGGTCAACGCCAGCGCAAACGAGCCGTCGCGATGTCCCAGGATTCCCATGCTGTGATACGGCTGTCCGGCGAGCTGATAGGGGTACAGCGTTCGCAGTGGCATCACGCTTCGCGTATAGGCCAGTTTGCGATGCAGCACGATGTGTCCATGCGCGTCAACGGCAAAGACGCGCCCGCTGTTGCCGACCTGGAGCGCGTTGATCTGAGTCCAGAGTTTGGTCAGCTCGATATGCGCCACCAGACTCTGCGCAAACTGGCCGCTGGCGTTAGGCACGGCCACGGCCAGCATCAGATGTGGCAGTGGCTGGTCGTCATGTACGGGCGTCCCAACATAGGTCTCGCCCTTGCGCACTTGCCCCAGCCAAGGCTGGTCGTCAAAACGTGCGCGTGGTGCCAGCGAGATCCGCTGCTGCTGTGCCAGCACGGTGCCATCCTGGGCAACCAGATAGAGACCATGCAGGTTCGGTTTCTGAACCAGGGTACTGCGGAACAGCCGGTTCGAATCGTCAGTGGTCGCCAGATATTTGGCGATGGTGTTCAGGTCGATCTCGATGTTGAGAATGTATTCGTCGATCAGTGCGGCACCCTGTCGCGCCTGTTCGTTCAGTTGCCAGGCCAGTTGCTGCCACACCAGCAAACCGCTCACGGCGACCACCAGCAGGATGCTCAGCTCGGCCAGTCGTCCGAGCTGATGAACCTTGCGGTACAGCTCACGGCCGATGCTGGAACTGCCATTGCCGCGTTGGCGCTGTCGATCAGTCATCCCTGGCGGGCACCAGCGTGTCGTGGTCGATCAGCGGGATGTCGCGCCAGACCAGACGGGGAGGGTAAGTGTCGCCGCGTTCCAGATGGCGCACCAGCAACTGGACGGCAGTCCGCGCCTGCGCTTCGGGCGACTGTTCGATGGTGACCTGCATCCGACCGCTGCGAACCGCGTCGAGCGCCTCAGGATTGGCATCGACGCCAGTGATCAGGATGCCTTCGCGGCCAGCACGCGCCAGCGCATCGGCGGCGCCCAGTGCCATGGTGTCGTTCGCGGCCAGGATCGCATCGATGCGCGGGAAACGTCCGATCCAGTCTTGCGTGATCTGTTCGGCCTGGACGCGCAGCCAGTTGGCCGACTGCATGTCGAGAACCTCGATTTCGCTGTCAGCGAGCGCATCGAGAAAACCATTGCGCCGCTCGATGGCATTCTGTCCATCCTCCTGCCCGGAGAGAATCAGCACCTTGCCGCGTCCTTTGAGCCGGCTGATCACCCATTGCGCGGCGAGCCGTCCGGCACGCTGGTTATCGAATGACAGTTGGGTCAGAACGGCGTTCGAATTGAGCGGCGTGTCCAGAATCACCACCGGCTTGCCTGACGCGATGACGCGCTCGACCGGCTCGACCAGCAGATTGCTGTCGATTGGCACCAGCACCAGACCGTCGATGTCGCTCTGCGCCAGTTGATCCACCAGGTTGACCTGAAGCGACACGTCATACCGTTCAAGACGCGGACTCATCACGGCGATGGTGACGCCAAAGTCAGTGCCGGCCTGTCTGGCACCACGTACCAGACGCAGCGGATAAGAATTGCCACCTTCCTCAGCCTTGGTGACGAAGGCGATTTTCCAGGGGCGGGTGGCATGGATCTCCAGCACGGGTGACAGTGGATCGTCCGCTGCCACCGGTTCCATGCTGCTGGCAGACTCCAGAGCCAACGCACACATCAAAGCCATCAACAGGATCGGTAGGCGCATGTGAGGTTCAGCCCGATTTTCGGATGGTGAACGGAAATCTTATGCCGGTTGGACAAAACGCTCAATGGATCAGACTGAGCGGGGGTTAGCGAATTTTCAATTCGCTTGTACGGGATACCCAGCTCCCCGCAGGACATTGGCGCATTCCGCCGGTGGGACGTCTCCAGCCATTACCCACCGTCTTCCGACAGGCTTCCTGCGAGCGCTCGCGCGTCGAGGTCGAAGGATGCGTACGATAGCGTACAGACGGAATGGCGCTGCCGAGCTAGGTTGAGCAAAAGGAGCCCAAGCGCCTCTCGACACCAGCGTGCGCCAAGTCAGTCATCACCTTCGCACGACTTCGGTGGCGTTGGCCGCTTTCTCTGCGCTCATGGCTCGTCGCACGATGCGACCGGGTGCCGCAACCCACCAGCGGGAGGTTTGATGGAATTCAAGGATTACTACGCTGTGCTCGGACTGGAGCGCACGGTCGCTCAGGATGAGATCAAGCGTGCGTACCGCAAGCTGGCGCGCAAATACCACCCGGACGTCAGCAAGGAGCCAGAGGCCGAGGTGCGTTTCAAGGAAGTGGCCGAGGCGTACGAGGCATTGAAAGACGTCGAGAAGCGGGCGGCCTACGACGATGTGTGGAACCGTTACCAACGCGGTCAGGACTTCAATCCGCCTCCGGGATGGACGAGCGGCTTCGAGTTCAGTGGCGGCGCCGAGGGCGACAGTCAGGACTTCAACCGCAGCGACTTCTTCGAAGCGCTCTTCGGACGTCAGACGGCCAGCGCGCGTGGGCGGGGTCATCGGGCGGGCGAGGATCATCACGCCAAGGTGCAGATCGACCTGCAAGACGCCTATCGCGGAGGTCGCCGCAGCATCTCGCTGCGCGTTCCGCGGATCGATGCGAGCGGACAGGCGACCATTGAGGAGCGGCACTTGGAGGTGAACATCCCCAAGGGCATCCGCGATGGACAACACCTGCGACTCGCCGGCCAGGGTGGCTCAGGGCATGGTGACGCGCCGGCGGGTGACCTTTACCTCGAGATCGCGTTCGCTCCGCACCCGTCTTTTCGGCTCGATGGCCGTGACATCTACCTCGACCTGCCGGTCGCGCCCTGGGAAGTGGCTCTCGGTGCCAGCGTCACCGTCCAGACCCCTGATGGCAGCGTCCAACTGACGGTTCCGCCTGGCTCGTCGCCGAACCGCAAGCTGCGCCTCAAAGGCCGGGGGCTTCCCAGCGTCCCTCCCGGCGATCTCTATGCGGTGCTGTCGATTCGCTTGCCGCCGGCTGACACGCCGATGGCACAGGATGTCTACCGCCGGATGGCCGAGACGTTCAGCGACTTTCAACCGCGACCCGCTTTGGAGGCGTGATGCCGATGAACACGATCAACAGGACTGTGACGCCGTGCGTCATTGTCGAGGAGGAAGTCCAGTTCACGCTGATCGAGCTGAGCCGCGCCTGTCAGACCGAGGCCGAGCAACTGGTAGCGTTGGTCATAGAGGGCGTGCTGACGCCGAACGGCGAAGACCCGGAGCGTTGGCATTTTGGCGGGGCGACGCTCAGACGCGCACGGGTGGCGTTGCGTCTCACGCACGATCTGGAGTTGAATGCGGCCAGCACGGCTCTCGTGCTCGATCTGCTCGATGAGATCGACGCGCTCCGGTCACGCCTTCGGCGCCTGGGAGGCGACTGAGCCACGGCTCTGACCATCCTCGTGGGCAATACTGATGATCTTCTCCGCGATCTCTTCCGGCGAGAGCACGAAATCGATGCACCCGGTGGCGATGGCGCTTTCGGGCATGTCTGGCTGCGCTGCGGTGTCGAGCCTCTGCGCGATAGTAATGCCGCCCACGTCTTGAATCCCGCACAGCGCCTCAGCGCCATCGCCGTCGTAGCCAGAAACGATGACGGCGATCAGCTTGCCGTCCCAATGCTGGGTGAGCGAATGCAGAAATACCGTGATCACGTCAGGCCATCCCCTCGGCTTTGAGATCGGCTTCAACCGGAACGCACCATCGAACACATGCAGGTCATGCTGCGCCGGGATGATGAACACCTGGTTCGGCTCAATGAGCAGGCGTTCCGTGATCAGATGGACTGGCATCGTCGTGTCGTTCGGGAGAATCTCGTGGAGACGGGTCGCCACGGTTCTCAGGTGATTCACGATGATGATCGCGACCCCCATGTCATTCGGCAGATGCTGTAACAATCGGATATAGGCATCGAGACCACCGGCCGAACCGCCGACACAGACGATCGGGAAATTGGTTTCAAAACGCGTGTGTGTCATCTGATCAGTCCGGTGAGTGGCGGCGGTTCGTGTGTCAGAACAGCCCGTTTCAGATCCAACGCCAGCGACTGCCGTAGGATGGCGCTCCTCCTAAGTTCGCTAGCGCACTGAAATGAGCGGTCTACATGGCATAGTTTAGAACAAACCGGGTGCGGTCGCGAATTCCGCGCCACGCCAGCGAGCGGTGCCCGGCGGCGTCGGCAAGCCTGGCTCAGGTCGTGCTGGACTGACCGACCGTAGCGCAAAGCCAACCAATTGGAAAACAAAAGGTAACGATGATGAACAAGCTCCTGGCATTGATGCTTCTGATCACGATCAGCGGGTTGTTCGGCTGCAACACTATGGAGGGCGCCGGCAAGGATATCCAGCGCGGCGGTGATGCTGTGAGCGATACGGCAAGAGACGTCAAGAAGGATATGTGAGGCGCATGATGACATCACGCCCGCCGTGGGAAGCGAGGCGCCTGCGCACCGCTGGACAGGCAAGAGAACCGATCGTTATCGACATCATCGGTGCCCTGTTCCTCGGAGTTCGGCCGTTGACACCGCTACCGCCATGGCTCGGCGGCGCCGAGGGTGGTTCGCGCCAGGATTGCTCGCGCACGCCATCCAGCGCGGACGGTCTTGCCAGCGACCTGACCGGACAACCCCCGCCATGTGATCGAGGCGGAACGTGATCCTGCCCATGCCCTTCGATGCCCTGCTCGCCGAGTTCACCCGGCTGTTCTCGCTCTGGAGTCCGGATGCCTTGGGTCTCGCGCTGCTGATCGGCTACCAGCTCTTTGTGAGCTGGATCTCTCGCCATCACCCCGAGCGCACCCACCAGGGTCGCTCCAACCGACTGCGCCGAGCCTGGATCGAGACCGTGCGCGCCGGGGGCAAGGACAATCTGGCGATCCAGACCCTGCGCAACTGGGTCATGTCCGCCTCCATGTTTGCCTCGACCTGCATGCTGATCAGCCTCGGCATCATGGGCGTGACCTTCGGCGGGATCGATCTGGCCGATCTGTCGCAGGCGCTGAGTGCGGAGCCGAGCGGCTCCGATGTCGTGCGCGTCAAGCTGCTGCTGCTCGCCGCCATCTTCTTCACCGGCTTCATGTCCTTCCTGCTGTCGCTGCGGTACTACAACCAAGGCGGCTTCGTCATCAATCTGCCGGATGGATTCTTCAACGACCCCGCGATCGACCCCATCGCCGAGACCCTCAATCGCGCCGGCCGCCACTATAACCAGGGCACTCGGGTCTTTATCCTGGCCGTGCCCTGCGTCCTCTGGCTGATCGGACCTGGCTGGCTCCTGGGCGGGGCGCTGGTCGCCATCCTCTTGCTCTATCGCTTCGATGTCCGCGACGACCCTGCACTGGCGTACGCGGCGGCAGCCCCTCCGGCCGGGCTCGGTGTCAGCGCGCCGCACGCGCTGCCGGCCGAGGAGGTTCTGACCGCCCTGCACAGCCGTCCCGAGGGTCTCTCCCCAGTCGAGGCGGCCAAGCGCCTCGCGCTCATGGGTCCCAATCGGCTATCAACCCCGCCACGGGCGGGGTCGATCAAGCGCTTCCTCAAGCATTTCAACGATAGCCTCATCTACATCCTGCTCGGCGGCGCGGTGGTGACGGCGCTGATGGGTCACTGGGTCGATACCTGGGTGATCCTGGCGGTGACGGTCATCAATGCCGTCATCGGTTTCATTCAGGAGGGCAAGGCCGAGCAGGCCCTGGCGGGCATTCGCAAGCTGCTCGCGCCGAGCGCCCATTGCCGGCGCGACGGCCAGTGGACGGAGATCGACTCGGCCGACCTGGTGCCGGGCGACCTAGTGCGACTGCATGCGGGCGACCGTGTTCCCGCTGATCTGCGTCTGTGCGAGTCGGCCAGTCTGCGCATCGACGAGTCCGCACTGACTGGCGAATCGATGCCTGCTGACAAAGGCACCGCCCCGGTGGATCTGGCGGCAGGGATCGGCGACCGGCAGGGGATGGCCTATTCGGGCACCCTGGTCGCGGGCGGCTCCGGGCTGGGCGTGGTCACGGGCACCGGGTCGCTCACCGAGCTGGGACGCATCGGCCGGATGATCGCGGACGTGGAGACGCTGGCCACCCCGCTGACCCGGCAGATGGCCGTCTTCGGTCGAATGCTCTCCTTCGTGATCCTCGCCCTGGCGGCGGGGATGTTCCTGATCGGCTGGCGGTTGCACGACTTCCCGCTGGGCGAACTGGTCATGGCCGCGATCGGCTTTGCCGTCGCCGCCATCCCAGAGGGTCTACCGGCAGTCCTGACGATCACCCTGGCGCTCGGCGTGCAACAGATGGCGCGGCGCAACGCCATTACCCGCCGGCTCCCGGCGGTGGAAACCCTGGGATCGGTCACCGTCATCTGCACCGACAAGACCGGCACCCTCACCCGCAACGAGATGACGGCGCGGCATCTGGTCACCCGCGTCGGCAAGTATGACGTGACGGGGATCGGGTATGCGCCGGATGGCCAGATTTGGTTCAACGGGCACGCCGTCGCGCTCGCGCAGACCCCGGACATCCTGGCCTTGATCGAGGTCATGGATCGCTGCAACGATGCGGAGATCGCCGAGGAGGACGGCCACTGGAAGGTGATCGGCGAGCCGACCGAGGGCGCGCTGCGAACCCTCGCGCGCAAGGCCGGCTTCGCGCCGGGCGATGCCCGCCGCCTGGCCGTTATCCCCTTCGATTCGACCCGCAAGCTCATGGCCACGCTCGATCAGGAGCCGGGGCAGGCGCGGCGAATATTGGTGAAGGGTGCGCCCGGTTTACTGCTGCAACGCTGTACCGATCAGCGCGCCGCCGACGGCCGCCGCGAACCTCTGGACAGGACGTTCTGGGACACGCAGATCGAGGCGCTCAGCGCCGAGGGGCTGCGGATGCTGGCCGCCGCCACGGGCGACGCCGCAGACGACAAGAGTGACCTCGCGCCCACGGATCTCGATGATGGTCTGGTGTTCCTGGGTCTGGTCGGCATCCTCGACCCACCGCGCCCGGAGGCGATCGCGGCCATCGCCGCCTTTCGGCAGGCCGGCATCCGAGTGAAGATGATTACTGGCGATCACCCCGGCACCGCAATCGCCATCGCGCGGGAGATGGGCATCGGGGATGGTCAGGGTGCGGTCACCGGGGCTGAGTTGGAGGCCGCCGGCGACGCGGCGCTGCGCCGGATCGTCCAAGACCATGACGTCTTCGCCCGCACCAGCCCGGAGCACAAGCTGCGTCTGGTGCAGGCGCTCCAGGCCAATGGCGAGGTGGTGGCCATGACCGGCGACGGGGTCAACGACGCCCCGGCGCTCAAGCGCGCCGACGTCGGTGTGTCCATGGGCATCCGGGGAACCGAAGCGACCAAGGAGGCGGCCGCCATCGTGCTGGCTGACGACAACTTCGCCTCGATCGAGCACGCGGTGGAGCAAGGCCGCACCATCTACGACAACCTGCGCAAATCCATCCTCTTCCTGCTACCGACCAACGGCGCTCAGGCGCTGGTCATACTGGTCGCGGTGCTGTTCGGCTTCGCCCTGCCGCTCGCGCCGGTGCAGATCCTCTGGGTCAACCTGGTGGTCGCGGTGACCCTGTCGATGGCGCTCGCCTTCGAGTCCGCCGAGCCGGGGCTGATGCAGCGCCCCCCGCGCCGACCCGATGCGCCCATCCTCGGCGGCTGGCTGGTGTGGCGCATGAGCTTGGTGTCGCTGCTGATCGGCACGGCGACCATCGCCGTCTTTCTTTTCGAACAGGGACGGGGCTATCCGGTCGCCTCGGCGCAGACCATGGCCGTCAACACCCTGGTGCTGGGTCAGGTCTTCTTCCTATTCAACTGTCGCTCACTCCATGCATCGAGCCTGAGGCCACGTCTCTGGCTAACCAACCCGGCGGTCTGGATCGCGGTCGGGGTGCTCGCCCTGTTGCAATGCGTCTTCGTCTATGCGCCGTTCATGAACGCCTGGTTCCACACCGCTCCCCTGACCGCCTACGACTGGCTGCTGCCGGCAGGACTCGGCGCGGGGATCTTCCTGCTGGTCGAGAGCGAGAAAGCGGTGGGGCGGTGGCTGGCGACTAGTCGGGATCAGCCCGTTCACGTCATCGCACCCCTAGCCCGGAAGAGTGCGGGAGGAAACGTCGAGCATTCTTTATGAATCCAATTCCATCAGGACTTCCCATCCGCCATGCAGCGGAAGGGAAAGACCGGAACCGCAGCCCGATCCCAACCGATCCCGCCACGGGCCGATCCGGCAAGGAGGCCAAAGTTTGTCAGGTCTGTCGTCAACCACTGGAGCACTCGTTATGCATTTTGATATCACCAAACCCAACGTCGGCAATATTGATAGTCTGATCCGCGCGGTCGTCGGCGTTCTCCTGATCGTCGCCGTCTTTCGCGGCAGTAGCTGGATCGGCGGACTGATTGGTGCAGTGCTACTCGCCACCGCCTATTTCCAGTTCTGCCCGGCCTACACTCTCGTCGATTTCAGTTCAAACAAGGACGTGGCTCCCGTAGGCAAATAGGTCGTGCGTCCACCCACCGACCGACACGGCGGTGGGTGCCGAACTCAGGCATCCGCAGATCGACCCTGGCGGTGGTTTCAGCGGAGAAAGTCCCCAGACATGTCATCGACAGACCCCGAAGGTGCCTTCCCTCAAGAAGGCGACAGACCGGGTCACCAACTGGCCGACGTCCGACCGAGTGCTGGTGGCGCACAGAAACATCACCTTCTGGTTTGACCAGAACGCGACCATCCAGAGCTGGATGCCTGAGCCGACTGGTACGCGGGGTGTCGCGCGACGCAGACGGCGCTATCCAGAAATGGTGAGTTTTCAGCAGGTGGGAAATTCTCCAGCAAGTGACCCACCGTGCGGCCACTCAGGACGCGGGTGCGTCAGTGTGTCCGGCCAGCAGCGGAAAATAGTCCCGATCCACTTGGAGCATGTGCTGCACCACGACCTCGTGCGCCAGAAACTGGAACCACACGCCCGGTTCGCCCTCGCCCCGGCGCAGTGCCTCGAACAGTTCGATGCCCCGTGCGACCAGCGCGGCATGGATGACCTGATGCGCCTCCAGTTCGGGATAGTCGAAGGTGCGCAGCACCGCTTCTTCATCCTTGAAATGCGCCACGGTATCGGTCAGCAGGCGCTCGGCCAGGGTGACGATCTGCGCGTTCGGATGCGCTTCAAGGATAGCGATCAGCAGTTCGTTGGCGTCCTGGAACAGACCCTGATGCTGGGCGTCGATCAGCGGGTGTCCGCTGGCGTAATGGGCGTGCCAGACCAGTTTGAAGCAGGCTAGACTACAGGCGTCATGATGGGTCTGGGTAGTGGAGCGCACGACGCGATTGCGTCCGCCGGATTTCGCGGCATAGAGCGCCGTATCGGCGCGTTCCAGCAGATGCTCGATGAGATCATCGCCGATGCAGTACTCGGCGACCCCGATGCTGACCGTGACCGTCATCGCCTGACCAGCATGGTGAATCCGCAGTGCGGCGACGGCCTGCCGGAGACGCTCCAGCGGCACCACCGCATCCCTGGCGCTGGATTCGGGAAACAGGATGGCAAACTCCTCGCCGCCCCAGCGTGCGGCCAGATCGATGGTGCGCAGGTTCTCGCGCAGGGTCGCGGCAAAGCTCGCCAGCACCTGATCGCCAGCCGCATGACCATAGGTATCGTTGACGCGCTTGAAGTAATCGAGGTCGCAGATAGCCAGTGCAAAGGGATGCTGGGTGCGCTGCGAGCGGGCATGTTCAGCTTCCAGCCGGGCAAGCAGGCCGCGCCGGTTCACCAGCCCGGTGAGGGTGTCGGTCGTCGCCAGCGACGCCAGATGGCGGTTAGTCGCTTCCAGGTGATCCTGGATGCGTTTGAGCGCGAGATGGTTATGAACCCGCGCCAGCAGGATGTCAGGGTCAACGGGTTTGGCCAGATAGTCGATGGCACCCAACTCCAGCCCCCGAACTTCGTCGGCACAGACCCGGCTTGCGGCCAGCAGGATCACTGGCAGGTGTGCGGTCTGGGGTTCAGCCTTCAGGTACGCGCACAGTGCATAGCCATCGAGTGGTGACGCTAACCGATCCAGCAGAATGAGATCCGGCTTGTTCGCAACCGCCAGCGGCAGGACATCCTCGCCAGACTGGGCATGGAGCAGCCGGTGACGGCTGCCAAGGGTCTGTTCGATGCAGACGCGATCCCCTGGTGACTCGATGGCCAGCAGGATGACCCCCGGTTCAATCAGGTGCGCTTCAGGAGGATTCATCCAGTGCTCCGCGGGAGATTTTGGAAAGTCTGGTTCTGGCCTAATTGCCAGCGCCGCTAAGCGGCGATAAGGGGGTTGTAAGCCCAAACCGCCGAAAATTCCGTCAGGGTTCGCGCGGCCTCATCGAAATGGGTTCGATCACATCCTGGCAGAGTGATGGAGCCCCCGTTTGTTGATGTAAGTGTTCAGGGCGATGTGGCTCGAATAGCCCA
>CAIUAY010000150.1 GCA_903897335.1 uncultured Chromatium sp.
CATCAATGCCGCGATCAACACGCGCATGGCCGGGGTCGGAACGACCCTCGAACGGGACGTGCGCCATGCCGCTTGATCCCCCCCGAAATCCCCCGGCTTTCGCCGTGGGGAGGTTCAAAACACGAATCATCATCCTTACCGCATTGATCCTGCTGGCGCTGTTGGGGACGCTGCCATTCTGGTTCAGTGATCTTGATCTGCGTCTTGCCGCGCTGTTTTATCATCCCGGCGCGGATGATCCCTGGTTTGAATCACGCGAGCCGCTCTGGCTGTTCCTGTATCAAATTGCGCCGCTGCTGATTGGTCTCCTAACACTCGGAAGTCTCGCGGTGATTGCCGCCGGGTCAGTCTGGCCAGCGGCGCAACGCCGCCGCCGTGCAGCGATCTTTCTGCTGGCCGTGGTGCTGATCGGCCCTGGTCTGATGGTCAACATTCTGCTGAAAGATCACATGGGGCGTCCGCGTCCGCATCAGACGGTTGAACTGGGCGGGACACAGGTCTATCTGCCACCGCTGGCGCTGGGCGAGGCCGGCAAGGGCAAGTCGTTTCCCTGCGGGCATAGTTCGGCGGGCTTCGTGTTCGGTGCGTTTTTTCTGATCTGGCGTCACCGGCGTCCGAGGCTGGCCGTGCTGTCACTGGTCGCCAGCGTGGCGTTAGGTCTCCTGCTTGGGATCTCACGGATGGCGGCGGGCGATCACTTTGTTTCGGATGTGATCTGGTCGGCGGTCATCGTCGGTGGCGTGGCGTTGCTGCTGGCACCCATGATTCTGCGTGATGATGTCGCCGCACCACTGACTGCATCCAGCCCACGACCAGCGCGGCGGCATCCGGTCGCGCTCATGCTGACCTATGGCCTGACCGCAGTACTGCTGGTGTTCGGGATGCTGCTGGCGACACCCATGAGCGAGAACAGCACCCAGCTCATCCTCTCCAGCAGCCATCCTCCACGAACACTGCGTCTGATCGCCGATGACGCACAGATCACGCTCATCTGGCACGACCAGCCCGAACCTGCCGCAAAGATCTTTCTCAAGGCTCGCGGCTTTGGTCTTCCCGGCAATCGGGTACTGGATCATCAAGCGGTTGAGGATGGCGCGTTGACCTATCGCATCGTCCATCAGGGTCTCTTCAGCGAAAAAGACACCACGCTGCTGGTGATTGCCTCGCCGTCAGCCTGGGATCGGATCGACGTCGAGACAGCAGCGGGCGATATTCGCGTCGATCCACTGCCATCCGCTGCGCCGACGCTGGTTCTCAAGACCGGGAACGGCCAGATCCGGCGCGACATGCCCGCGCTGACCGCTCACTGAATATGTGCGGCATCGCCGGTTTCATTCTGCGTGACGGTCAGCGCCCAGACCCTGAGCAACTCGAACGCATGGCCGCCCGACTTGCCCATCGCGGGCCGGATGACAGCGGCATTTACTGTGCCGGGCCGGTCGGTCTGGCGCAGACACGTCTATCCATCATCGGTCTGGCGACCGGCCATCAGCCGCTGGTCTCTGAAGACGGACGCCTCGCGCTGGCGGCCAACGGCGAGGTCTATAACTACATCGAACTCAACGCGGCACTGCGCGAGCAAGGCAGATCGCCGCGCACCGGGTCGGACTCCGAGACCATCCTGCTGTCCTATGCGCTGCATGGTCTTGAGTGCCTCACTCAACTGCGCGGCATGTATGCCTTTGCGCTGCACGACGCACATACCCGACGCCTGATTCTTGGACGCGACCGGCTCGGCATCAAGCCGTTGTTTTATATCAGTTTGCCGGATCGCATCGCCTTTGCCTCAGAAATCAAGGCACTACTTCCGATCCTCCCCGAACGTCCACAGGTCGCGCCCGGTGCGCTGCGCCAATTTCTGCAAAATCAGTTTGCGAGTGGCGGGGACACACTGATCGCCGGGATCAGGCGGGTGCTACCCGGCGAGGCGCTGGTGATCGACGCAGATCTACACATCGAGCGTTACCGCTACTGGTCGGCGCTGGATGTCGTACCGCGTACCATCGGTTTTGAAGATGTCCGCGCCGAACTCGCCGATCTGATGGATAACGTGATGCGCGAGCACATGCGCTCGGACGTGCCGTTTGGTCTTTTTCTGTCCGGCGGGGTCGATTCAGCCGTCCTTGCCGCCATGCTACATGACCACGGCGCAGGCCACATCAAGAGCTTTTCGGTCGGCTACCGGGGCACTGCGATGGCGCATGAACTCGATGAGGCGGCACGAGTCGCCGCACATTTTGGTCTGGATCATCAGCCGCTGGAACTGGATCTGGCGCAGGTCTTCGGGCGTATCCCGCATAGCATCTGGTGCGCCGATGAACTGATGCGCGACTATGCCAGCCTGCCGACATCGATTCTGGCCGAGACTGCCGGGGCTGAACTCAAAGTGGTCTTTTCAGGAGAGGGCGGCGACGAAGTGTTTGCCGGTTATCGCCGCTATCATCCGCGCTGGCCGGAACGCTGGTTCAAGTCCATCCTCCATCCCGGCAGTGGCGGCTTCCGTACCCGTAGCCAGTGGGTCAGGCAGTGGTCGCGCCGATTGTTCGGTTCATCGCTGCGGTCAGTGTCCACGCCAGACCGCGCACCCTTCCTGAACGCTTGGGGCGAGACACCGGCATCTTGGTCAGACTTGCAGCGCCGCCAGTACACTGATCTGGTTACGGCGCTGCCGGACAACCTGCTGGTCAAGACCGACCGGATGCTGATGGGCTTCGGAGTCGAGGGACGAGTGCCTTTTCTCGATCACCGCCTGGTCGAGTTCGGTCTGGCGCTGCCCGATAGGCTCAAGGTGCAGCGTCATCAGGGTAAATGGCTGCTCAAACGCTGGGCTGAACCGCGCCTGCCGCCCGGGCATCTGGAGCGACCCAAGCGCGGTTTTCACGTGCCGGTCGGCGACTGGCTGCGCGGCGAGGTCGCCAAACAGATCGGGCAGCGTCTGGCGCAGAACAGGGGTATCCGCGACTGGTTCCAAGTCGATGCCATCCCTGCGCTGGTTGCTGCCAGACAGTCAGGACAGGGTGGCAGTCGTGAACTGTTCGGGCTGATGCAGTTCGCCATTTGGCACCGACTGTTCATCGAACAACCTGGACTTAAGCCTGACCCGGATGAAGATCCGCTGGAGTGGATCACCGGCTGACGACGTCAACCCTACCCGGCTGCTCCAGTTGATCACGAGCTATGCTCGGATCTGGTGTATGAGCGAAGGCTGATCGGGGGTTGGAAGGCGGCGCACCGTTGCGGACAATGTGGTTGTCACAACACACGCCAGCAACGAAGAGGTGCGCCATGGGAGACGATACGAGCAAGCAGACCGGCGGAGCAAGCCCGCTAACCACACAGGTTCTGGACGAACTGAGCCTGCCGTTGGAGGAGTTGGTGCGCCGTGGCGCCCGTCAGCTCATCCAACGCGCCATTGAGGTGGAGGTCGAGGCGCTGTTGGGGCAGTACGAGACGGTCACGCTACTCGATGGGCGGTGGTGCGCAACGGCTACCTTCCCGAGCGCGAGATGCTGACCGGACTCGTCCCCGTGCAGAGACCCAAAGTACGCGACTGTTCGGGTTCAGGGGTGACGTTCAACTCGTCCCTCGTCCTGCCCGACGTGCGGCGCACGCCCCGCGTCTCGGCGGCGTTGCCCTGGCGCGACCTCAAAGGGGTCTCCAGCGGGGGTCTCAGCGAGGCGTTGCCGGTGCTGCTGGGTGAGGACGCCAAGGGGCTGTCTGTCAATCACCATCCAAAAGTTACCAGGCATCAACATCGAATTTTTTCCAGTTGAACGAGCGACTCAGAGGGTCTGATTGGCCTTTTTGCGTTGCTTGAACCGGTAAGAGTCGTTGC
>CAIUAY010000151.1 GCA_903897335.1 uncultured Chromatium sp.
AGGTCCACGCCCGAATCGCCACGATGAATCAGATGACCTATCTGGGGATGCCGATCTCGGTGCGGGTTGGGGTCGCTGTGTCCTGAGAAAATGGGGAAAGGGGAATCCTGCCCACTGCTTCTTTATGCACCAACGCCATTGTGGAGATGCAGACTCTCGGCAATGATGTGCATCCCGGTGCGCAGTGTGAGCTTGCCGATGGTGCTGTTGTGCTCTGTTGCGCTCCACTGTGCCAGCCAGTTCGTTCCGGCCTGGGTATCCTTGAGCATGTGAGCCATGGCCGCCATCAGGTGCGATTTACCCTGACCAATGGAGCCAATAATGACCACAGGGCACGTTGTACCAGGCTGGATTGCTTCGATGGTCTTCAGCAGATCGATTGATGGATAAGTTATCGCGAGAAAATCCTGAGCAAGGAGGTCGAGTGCCCCGGTGCCTCGGCGATTGCTGAAATCGATCATCGTTCCACTGGATCGCTTATTCGTGAATTCTTCCCGAAGTTTTAGCCCGAGCATGTGCTGCTTTCCTGATCCGATGGTTGCCTGATCTTCATGCTAAAAAACAGGCTGATTGTTCAATCGAGACGACAGGCGTCACCATAGACGGCCATGATCTGCTGCAATTCAGCGAGAAATAGAGCGCGTTCGCACGGATCGAGATCCTGTGTTTCGGGAATGTCGCCACCGGCTTCCAGCGTGGCGATCTGGATGCGCACAAGACGGCAGCCCTGCTGACAGAGCATCTCGACACGCGCATCAATACGTGACTGATCTGGCGACGGCAAACGGCGATCCTCATCTTTAAGATCACGAGATGCGGTCGATTTTAACGTCTCCAGGCTGCCATTCCTCGCCGAATATCAAGGAACACGGATCGATGTCTGAAATGATTCACTGGAAACCAGCATCGGAATCATCTGGCCTGGCTCAGGGCGATCTGCATCTGTGGCGGATCTGGACGGATGAACGCGGCCTGGATGTCGCTTGGGGGCTGACGCTGCTTGACGAACCACAGCGCGAACGAATGCAGCGGATGCGTCATGTGATCCATCGTGACCGCTATGTCCGTGCCCATGCTGGACTGCGCCTGATCCTGGCGTCCTATGTATCGGTGCCGGCACAGTCGATCTGTTTCGAGCGCGGCTCCGCCGGCAAGCCCTCTCTGCATCCAGACCTGCCCGTCCTGTCGTTCAATCTGACAACCAGCGGCGATCTGGCGCTGGTTGGTCTCTGTGCTGGAGCAGAATCAGAATCCCAACTAGGCGTGGATTGCGAATGGATGCGACCACGCATTGAAATTGAGGCGGTCGCTGCACGGATGTTTGAGCCTGACGCACTGGCGCAACTCGCCGCGACCCCGGAGTCGGAACGTCTGGAGACCTTTTATCGGTACTGGACTGCGCTTGAAGCGGATGCAAAATCGGATGGGCGCGGTTTGTTTCGTCCCCGTGCGCCGGAGGCAACCCCGCCGACAATCATGCACTGCATCCCCGAACCCGGTTATCTTGCCGCCGTCGCCCGCGCCCGTTTGCCACCGCTTGCGCAGTGGCAAACTTTCGCGCTGGAACCGGCCTGCGCCGGATTCCATTCAGCATGATCACATATCATCAGCCTTGGGATTGCGTCTGTTCCATCACCAGCGGCGGCGGGAACCAGGTGCGGGCAATCTCGACGTGCAGCTCGCCGATGCTGACCTGGAGATCGTCAACGAAAGCGTGGAGCTGCTGTTGATTTAACCGCCGTGGCTCAACCGCTTCCAGGGTGCGCTTGAGGCGTCCAGCGACCCGCAGCGCGCCCTCATTGCGCGGGAGCTTGGCAAGACTGGTTCGCAAGGCTTCCACGCAGCGATTGACCGAACGCGGGAAATCCGGGTGCTGGAACAGAAAACGCAGCACCGAGCCGCGCAGAACGCGCACCTGTTCACTGCGCCGATAAGCCTGATAGCCGGTCATGGATTTGAGAACGCTGACCCACTGGATCGTCTCATAGGGCCGCAGTTCGGTGGTCTCTTCGGGCAACAGGTTGGCCGAACGCACGTCGATGATGCGGGTGGTCATGTCGGCACGCTCCAGGAAGCGGCCAAGATGAAGAAAATCATAGCCCTGGTCATGCAACATGGTTCCAGAAAGCATCCCGGTGATGGTCTGGACACCCTGGATGATGCGTTTGAGATAGGTGTGACGCCCGCTTTTCGTCATGCCTTTATCCAGATCCTCGCGGGCAAACAGATACAGTTCGTTGAGGAGTTCCCAGGCTTCACGCGGGACGAAATCACGAATGGTGCGGCAGTTTTCACGCGCCGCCACCAGCGCCGACAGGATCGAACCGCTATTGCGCTCGTCGCCAATCAGAAAGCGCACCACTTGAAGTTCGCCATAATCGCTGTAATGCTCCTCGAACAGCGCGTTTGAGCCCGTGATATCGACCAGTGGACGCCAGCCGGGCGCAATGCCCTTGGGTAGATCCAGCAGCAAATTGGCATTGACCGTGACGATACGCGCGGTATTTTCAGCGCGCTCCACATAACGTGACAGCCAGTAGATATGTTCAGCGACACGCGACAGCATGGCGATCCAACCTCAAATTGAACTGGCGTCCGGTTGTTCTGGCAGGATCCAGGTGTCCTTGCTGCCGCCGCCCTGCGATGAATTGACGACCAGCGAGCCTTGGCGCATGGCAACGCGGGTCAGACCCCCCCTCGTCACCTGCTGGCGATCAGCCGACAGGATGAACGGACGCAGATCGACATGGCGTGGCTCCAGGGCACGATCGATGACGGTCGGCACCGTCGAGAGCTTGAGTGCTGGCTGCGAGATGTAGTTGCGCGGGTCGTTCTGGATCAGCCTGGCGAAAGCGTCGCGCTCGGCCTGAGTCGAGGCCGGTCCCACCAGCATCCCGTAACCGCCTGATTCATTGGCTGGCTTCACCACCAGTTGCGCCATGTGCTCCAGGGTATAGGCCAGCGCGTCAGGCTCCATGCAGCGGTAGGTCGGCACATTCGGGATGATCGGTGCCTGGTCGAGATAATAGCGGATGATCTCCGGCACGAAGGCATAGACCACTTTGTCGTCCGCAACGCCCGCGCCCGGCGCATTGGCGAGTGCAACATTGCCCGCCTTCCAGGAACGCAGCAGTCCCGGCACGCCCAGAGTTGATTCCGGGAGAAATGCCTCTGGATCCAGATAAAGATCGTCAATCCGCCGGTAGATGACATCGACCCGCGCCGCGCCATCGACGGTACGCATGTAAACACAGTCGTCGTCATCGACGAAAAGATCGCGTCCCTCGACCAGTTCACAGCCCATCTGTTGTGCCAGATAGGCATGTTCAAAATAAGCCGAGTTATAGATGCCGGGGGTGAGAACAACGACTGCCGGATAATCTGCCGGACGTGGCGAGAGCGCTGCCAGTGTATCAAAGAGCTGGGATGGATAATCATCAACCGGCAAGGGCGCGTAGTGGTCAAACAGCTCCGGGAACACCCGTTTGGTCACCAGCCGGTTTTCCAACATGTAGGAGACACCTGACGGAACGCGCAGATTGTCTTCCAGCACATAGATCGTCCCGTCACCATCGCGGACGAGATCCGACCCGCAAACATGCGCCCAAATTCCAAGCGGCGGATCAACCCCGACGCATTGGGGTCTGAAATTCACCGATTTGGCCAGCACCTCGGCTGGAAAGACGCCATCCTTGATGATGTTCTGATCGTGATAGAGATCATCGATGAACAGGTTGAGCGCCTGCACCCGCTGGCGCAGACCGGCATCCACCCGTTCCCATTCAGACTGAGGAATGACACGCGGAATGATGTCAAATGGCCAGGTGCGGTCAATCGCGCCGCCCTCTTCTGAATAGACGGTAAAGGTGATGCCCATCTCCTTGATCGAGACATTCGCTGCCGCCTGACGCGCCACCAGTTCGTCAGCGCCCAGCGACTCCAGATCAGTCAACAGTCCTGCCAGCGCCGGGCGCGCCTGACCGGGCACCGCCAGCAGCTCGTCGTAAAAGTCCCCGCAGGGATAGGCGTTCCAGTCAATCGTCATCCGATCCTCCACGAGAAACCCCGCCGTTCATGGCGGGGAGAGATAGCGGCTGCAATCATGCAGCTACGGGGAATTGAGTATGCTGGAGGCATAGCTGTCAAGTCTATTTCAGAACGGCGTCACGAGGATGGCCGTCCTGTGACGAATGAACGCGATGCATCGATCAGTGCATTGCCAGCAAGCGCGGTGCGGCCAAGCAGCATCCGAAAGCGCATGGTCTCACGGTTGGTCAGGCTCATTTCAATCGGCCAGTCACGACCTGCGAGAACCAGACGGGTGCGGATGATGTAACGTTCTTCGTGATGACCGCCGGAATCCGAGACGCGCCGTCTGTCGATCACGACCGCCTCGCTCTGAACCACGAAATCAGCGCGATGCTGTAACGGATGCACACCAAAACGCACATAAAGCGACCCATGACGCCGGAAGGTTTCAACATAGAAAGCATGCAGCGTTGAGGTTCGTGCGCCAGTGTCAATCTTCGCCTTGATCCGTTCCAGCCCCAGATCCGGCAATGCCAGCCATTCACGCCAACCTAGCAAGAGCGGCGCTGAACCGTGCTCAGACATCAGCCACCCAGACAGCGTTGCACATGCGCAAGAAAGCGTTCCGTCCAGCGATTGCCGCCAACGGCCCGCAGATGGCTGTAACAGGCAAACAGATTGCCCTGAACGATGCCGTCATGGGTGCCATTGATTCCGACGCCACGCAACACCTGATAACCATAACGCCAGTCTGGATCTGCCGCAATGATGGCTGAATGATGGAATTCATGGGCGCAGATGTTAGTGAGCGCCGAGCGCGGCCAGGGAAAATCAGCGGTTTCGCGCAGTCTGACATAGCCGCGACCCTGCGGGCGCGGGCGCATCTCAACCTCGGCATTGAGCGCACCGACCATCTCGCAGCGATCGCCATTCCAGGTGAGTCGGGTACAGAGATACATGAGACCGCCGCATTCGGCATAAACTGGTTTGCCGTCACGGATAAACTCGGCGATGTGCTGACGCATGCTGCGATTAGCGTCGAGTTCGGCCATGCGTGATTCCGGGAAGCCGCCACCCAGAAAAAGCGCATCGACATCCGGCAGTTCCGGGTCATGAATCGGGCTGAACGAAACCAGCTCTGCACCACCGGCGGCGAGTGACTGAAAGTCATCTGGATAGTAAAAACCAAAAGCCGCATCACGGGCGATGCCCAGACGCACCGGCGAACCGCTAATCAGCGGGGGTGGCGGTGCCGTTAGCGGGGGAACCGGTACCTGTTCAGCGATGTCAATCAGCCGGTCAAGGTCGATCTGTGCACGGATACGCTGGCAGATGGCGTTGATCCAGTCTTCCGAGCCCTCGGCTTCGTTGCAGGGCAGCAGACCAAGATGACGTTCGGCGATACGCATCCCGTCATCGCGGGACAGGACGCCGAGCACGGGAAGGTCGGTATAGTGTTCGACGACCCGAACCAGGTTGGCGGCATGACGGGAGCCACCGACGCGGTTGAGGACGACGCCGGCAAGTTGGAGGTTAGGGTCGAAAGCACGATAGCCGAGCAGCAGCGGTGCGATGCCACGCGCCAGACCATCGCAATTGATGACCAGGATGACGGGGGCGTTGAGCTGTCTGGCAAGTTCGGCGTTGCTGTTGGCACCATGAAGGTCGGTGCTGTCGAAGAGTCCAACATTGCCCTCAATGAGGCCAAGATCAGCGCCGCTGAGTTCATGCGCAAATGCGGCGCTGATCTCGCCGTGCGACATGGTGTGATAATCAAGATTGAAACAGGTGCGTCCGGCAGCCTGAGTCAACCACAGCGGGTCGATGTAATCCGGGCCTTTTTTGAAGGGCTGCACGATCAGTCCTTGATCGCGCAACGCCCGGCAGAGTCCGATCGCAAGCGTCGTCTTGCCTGACGATTTCTGCGGTGCGGCGATATAGAGATGCGCCATGTGGCTGTCAGGAAGGCGTGACAAATGCCTCTTGGCTCAGGGTTTCTTCATCCAGCGCCACCACGTCATCAGCCAGTGATTCAGGCATGAACTGCAACACCCGTACCCCGACGACCGTAATGATCAGACCAATCGCGACCCCGCCAAGCCCCAACAGTAGTTCGGGAATCGTGGGATGGTAAGCTGCCTGCTGTCCGTTGACGCCATCGAAGAAGCCGGATTCCAGAATCGTCTGTCCGGGGAACATCTGGATCGGGTAGGACTGACTGCCGATGATGATCACATACATGGTGGCCAGTCCGCCCACAACTACGAGTGCGCAGGCGGCGACAATCCAGTTGCGATCCTTGTTCAGGACGGGGTGATAGATGATTCCGAGCGGCAGCAGGCCGCCAATCAGCACCCAGCCGACCCAAAACATCAAGGTATAGATCCCGCCATGCAGCAGTAGCCAGCTTTCCAGACCGTCGTTCTTGGTCACGTAAAGGTTCGTCAGGTGATAGACCAGATTAAAATAGAGTGCGCCGGCAACGAAGATGCCCAGCAGGTTCTTCAACCGACGCAGCATCTTCTGGCCGATGGGACGCCCTTCTTCGTCAAAGGCAAACAGCAGCACCAGCATGAAGGTGGCCAGACCATAGGCAAAGGACATGACGACGAACATGGGCGCCAGGATTGCCGCGTCATAGGCCTGCCGGGCAACTAGAAAACCGAAGATGGCGCCGGTGCCGGTAGTCAGCGCCAGACGCCAGACAAAGGCGAGGATGCCAACTGACTGATTGAACGGCTGTCCCTGACGATCCGCCATCGTCCACAGATAGGCGATGACGATGACCATAAAACCGGTATAAAGAAAGATGTTCCAGGCAAAGATGGAGCTGAAATTATAGTGCGTCATGGCCACGATAAGACGTTCTGGACGTCCCAGATCCATGACTAAAACCAGCAGGCCGCCCATCAGCAGCGCCACCGCCAGCAGACCGGAAAGCCGCCCCAGCGGTTTATAGATGGGCTTGTGAAAGACGGTGCCAATGGAAGCCACATTGAGCGCACCGGAGGCAGTGATGATAAGAAACACGGCAAAGACATGCGGCAAACCCCAGACCACGGAGTTGTTCATGCCACTGACCCAGTGTCCGGTATGCTCCATGTAGCCAAAAGCCAGCGTTGCCAGACCGGCGACCGCCGCCAGAATGCCGAGGATGCTCCAGTAACGCGCAGATGGAATGCGCCATTCACGATAGACAATGCGTTTCATGTTGATCGGTTTCCCTCGTCCTGGTTAGACACCGGAATAGCGCACGCCTGTATTCAGGGTCAGATCTTCGCGGATCTGTCGGCTTGGCAGCTCCCGAAGTGTCTGGCTGATGCGGCTCTCAGGGTTTTTGAGATCACCAAAGATGATCGCATGATGTCCTTCAGCAGCACAGGCGTCGACACAGGCGGTTGAATCTTCACCGTGATCGCGCCGATGAACGCAGAGGTTACAGCTTTCAACACAGCCCTTGCCACGCGGCACGCGGGTCAACTGGCCGTGCATTTCCTGATGGATGAAACTGCGCGCCTTGTAGGGACAGGCCATCATGCAGTAGCGGCAGCCAATGCACAGATGACGGTCAACCATAACGATACCGTCGGCGCGTTTGAAGGATGCGCCGGTCGGGCAGACATCCATGCAGGGTGGCTCTTCACAGTGCTGACACATCATCGGAAGGCTTGTGACCCGCCCGGTCTGATTGTCCTGGAGCTTGATCTTGCGCATCCAGACGGCCTGCTGGCCGGCCCATTTTGAGGTGGCCTCGCCACCCGGCGGACGTTGCAGATCCAGTCCGTTTTCATGGCAACAGGCATCAATGCAAGCGGTGCAGCCCTCCATGCATTTTGCCGTGTCGATCAGCAGCCCCCAGCGGACATCAGAAGTGACCGGCGTTGCCTGAGATGCGGCCGTTACGGTCTGTAGCAGGACAGCAGGCGCGACGGCCGCTGCCGTGGCTCCGGCGATTAGAAAGTAGCGGCGACCCTGATCAATGCCGTCGGTGATTGCCTGGTGATCATCTTTCATCTAGTGGCCTTCCCCCGCAGCGGTTTGTGACTGGATGCGTTCCGTCACCCCTGCCTTCTGATGCGCCGCAATAGCCGTCGCCGTGAGTGGGGTTCCGGCATTGGGAACGGACGCATGACAGTCAAAGCAGTTCAAGTTAACGGCAGCATACGCATGACAGGCACCGCAAAACTGATCCGGCTGATTGATCGGACGTGCGTTCTGCTGTGCGTCATAACTGATATGGCACGCTACGCAACCCGATAGGCTGTACTTGCCAGTTCTGACGCCTTCATGCACGGTACTGATCCGCTGATGCTTGATGAATGTCATGTGCTGACGGCGCATCAGTTCAGTGGGTTCAACACAGGCCGAAAGTCCGGCTGCCCGCGAGCCTTCAACGACATAGCGCTTCACGTCATCCGCCTGAACGCTCTGGATGATCATCCAGAGCAATCCAGCCGCGACGCAGCGAGCTGTAAATGCAGCGTTCGCCATCAATGCCTCCAAGAGCCTTACTCGCCCAGACCCATTTTGATATAGCCGGTGGGGCAGACGTCGGCACAGATGTGACAACCGATGCACTTGGCATAATCGGTATCGACATAACGCCCGGTGGTGCGACTGTTCTTGTCGACCCGGAAGATCGCATCCTGCGGACAGTAGATGACACAGTTGTCACACTCAAAGCACAGACCGCAGCTCATGCAGCGTTTGGCCTCGTCAATCGCTTCGACCTCGGTTAAACCGATCACACGCTCATGAAAGTGACCCAGGACATCCGAGGCGGAAGGCACCTCTTCCTGGCGCAGATGGCGCGAGACATAGTTGAAATGACCCAGGAACAGCTCATCGTGCGGGATGACCTCGGCACTGGCGCGGTCTTCATAGTTGTGGATCGCATAATTTGCGTCGGAGGTGCCGCGCATATCGCCCTGCTCTGCGGGGATAAACGGCTCCGGTGACAGATGTGCCTCGGTCATCTTGTCCAGCAGGTCAAAATGATGGACATCGACTTTCGGGCGGCGCTTGTGTTCAGCCTGATTAACATAGTCATCAATGGATTCAGCGGCGACCCAAGCCTGACCGATGGCCGTGGTCAGAAGGTGCGGACGGATAATGTCACCTGCCACGAAATGACCGGCCTTGCCAGGCACCTGATAGAACTTGTCGGCGTCGATCAGTCCGCGACCGTTATCGAATGCCTCCAGCCCAGACAGATCACCACCCTGACCGATGGCAGACACGATCAGATCGGCTTCCAGGACGCGCTCGGTGCCGTCAACGACAGTGGGGCGACCATCGGTCATGACACAGTCAGCCACTTTCAGGCCGGTTGCGCGACCATCTGCACCCTTGATGACTTCGAGCGGCATGACCCCATCGAGAAGCGTGACGCCTTCGCGGTTGGCATCATGTACTTCGTGTTCGGAGGCGGTCATCTTATCGCGGGTGAAGAGCGAGGTCAGGGTCACTTCAGCGCCTTGAGCAGCCGCTGTCATGGCAGCATCATGGGCGACATAACCATCGCGGATGATGTTTTCAGGCAGATCGCTCTTGCTTGGATTAGTGATATGGCCAAGACGGCGGGCGACCGACACCACGTCAATCGAGGTATCGCCACCACCGACACAGACCACCTTGCTGGCGGTAACTTTCAGACGGCCTTCATTGAAAGCCTTGAGGAAAGCAACGCCAGAAACGCAGTTAGGCGTGTCATTCCAGCCCGGAACCGGCAGACCGCGACCACTCTGACAGCCGATTGACCAGAGGATGGCGTCATAGTCTTTTTCAAGCTGTTCAACGCTGACATCGGTGCCGATACGGGTCTTGAATTTGACCTCGATTAGACCTAAATCCAGGATGCGCTGGATTTCAGCGTCGAGCTTGTCACGCGGAACACGATAGCCCGGAATGCCGAAACGGAACATGCCGCCCAGCCCTTCGTTGGCCTCAAAGATGGTGCAGCCATGACCACGACGCCGCAACTGATAGGCGGCTGCCAGACCAGCAGGACCGCCACCGATGATCGCGATGCGCTTGCCGGTGTCAGCAGGCGCGACAGCGAAGCGATAGCCATTCGTGATCGCCGTGTCGCCAATGAACTGCTCGACCGCGTTGATGCCGACAAAATCTTCAAGTTCGTTGCGGTTGCAGCCATCCTGACAGGGTGCCGGACAGACGCGACCCATCATCGACGGGAAGGGATTGGCATCGGTGGAGCGCTGAAAGGCGTATTCACGCCAGTCCATCCCCTGCGGTGGCTGTTCCATGCCACGCACGATCTGCAACCAGCCACGAATGTCCTCGCCAGACGGACAGCTTCCCTGACAGGGTGGCGTCTTGTGGACATAGGTCGGACATTTATGGGAACGATCCTGGTTGAAGATTTTGTCGGTTAGCTTCTCCCAGACGTCATCGCCGTCCTCATACCGGCGCCAGGAGGGCTTAGTCTTCATCTCGTCGCTGGAAGTCGCCATCGTTTTTAGTCTCCTATGCCAAATTTTAATCCCGACGCATGGATCAGGATTCATGTCAGGTTATCGGCGGTACGTCCGCCTTCGGTGCGTTGACGTCTGAGTCTCTGAATGCAGGCCAGCCGCACGGATTAATGACCGGCTCGAATCGCTTTAGCCCTCATCGGTCGACAACGCCGGTCAATCGTCGTCATCCTCGTCATCGGCCTCATCATCAGACCCTGGTGTCAGCACGATGGCATCGCCCACAAGCTGGTGCAGACTGATGACCTGATCCATTTCCAGACCGTAATACGGCAGCACCTTGCTGAACTGGGTTTTGCAGATCGCACAGATTGCTGCCATGTGCGTGACACCCTTTTCCTGAATGACGTTATTTAGCGCGTCGACGCGAGGTTTGGCTCCCTTGACCCGCAGTTCCATCAGGTCGTCAGTCAGCAGTCCGCCACCACCACCACAGCAGAACGTTCGGTCACGGATGGTGTCCTCATCCATGTCATAAAAATGGTTGCATGACGCCCGGATCAGCGCACGCGGGATCTCGAACTGACCGCCGGGCATGTCGCCCATGCGTGAGGCGCGAGCAACATTGCAGCTATCATGGAAGGTCAGCACCTTGTCATCATTAGCGCTCTTGTCAAACGTCAGTTTGCCTTGCTGAATCAGCTCGTAGGTAAATTCGCAGATATGCTGGGGCACCGGATAACGCGGATCGAGAAAGTCCCATGGCCCGGCCAGCGTGTTCAAAAAGCTGTAGGCCACGCGCCAGGCATGGCCGCATTCGCCAAAGACGATGCGCTTGACCTTGAGCTTGATCGCCGCTTCCCGAATTCGCTGGGACACGCGCTTCATGTTGTCGTAAGAGCCGATGAACATGCCAAAATTGGCTGCTTCCGAGGCATGTGAGCTGACAGTCCAGGACACGCCAGCCTCGTGAAACACCTTGCCATAGCCAATTAGACCATCGACGTGCGGTTCAGCAAAAAAGTCTGCTGATGGCGTGACCAGCAGGATGTCAGCGCCTTCCTGGTCGATCGGATAACGCACCCGTACCCCGGTGTCGTCATAGACATCCTCTTCCAGCCCTTCCAGCGTGTCCTTGAGCGCGGGGCCAGGCAACCCCAGATTGTTTCCGACCCTATAGACCTTGGCGATGATTTCGTTACAGTATTTCTGACCAACGCCGATGCTGTCCATGATTTCGCGAGCCGCCATCGAGATCTCGGCGGTATCGATGCCATAGGGGCAGAACACCGAGCAGCGACGACACTGCGAGCATTGGTGGAAATAGCTGTACCAGTCGTCGAGAACCTCTTTGGTGAAGTCCTCCGCGCCAACCAGCTTTGGAAAGAGTTTGCCGGATAACGTGAAATAGCGCCGGTAGACCTTGCGCATCAGATCCTGACGACCGACCGGCATGTTTTTGGGATCGCCGGTGCCCAGGAAATAATGACACTTGTCAGTACAAGCTCCACATTTCACGCAGGCATCCATATAGACCCGCAACGAACGGTATTTGCCAAGCAGCTCGCCCATCTTGTCGATGGCCTTAGCCTGCCAGTCATCGACGAGTTCGCCGGGAAAACCAAGTGGTTCCTGAAATTCGGGTTTCGACACGAAGGGTGAACTGTGCGCCATTGCGCCAGGCGTCACCGCCGGAACTTCGGTGTACTGGGTTAAATCCGGAACGACAAATGTTGCCTTGGCCATGAAAACCTCATTTGCGAACAATGACCCGGATCATGCGGAGGACGGTGTCTGGTTCGCGTTGATGCGCCTGATATGCGTGAGCATCACCTGATGCTGACCGTGCTATTTCGCCCAGGGGGTGATATGCCGAACCTCACGTGGATTGTCGATCTGGTTGCGGGTCGGACTAAAGAAGATCCCCGGCGCATGCAGGAGCTTGCTGTAGGGGAAAACAATCAACAGCGTGGCAACCAGCAGCAGATGCAGCAGGAGCATTGGATCTGGCGGGAGCGGCTGGAGATTATAGGTATAGAGCCCCTGAAAAAAGGATTTTATTTCAACAATATCCGTATGTAGGGCAAATTTCATCAACAGCCCGGTCGTGCCAATCAGCACCAGCAGCGCGAGAATCAGATGATCGGAAGGCGAGGTAATGTAGCGCACACGATCAACCAGAAAACGGCGCGACCACAATCCTCCAAGCCCAACGACCATCGCCATTCCGCCATAGATCCCAAAAGGTTGCACCAGTCCGATCGGAAACCAGACCGGCTCGATGAAATAGCGCAGGTGACGCAGCGTGACCAGCAGCAGGCCAAAATGGAACATCCAGCCAAAGATCCAGGTCCATTTATTGGCACGGAACAGGCTCTCGAACAGCACGACTTCGCGTGCCATGCGCAGAACGACCCCGCGACCGGTCACCGGTGCAGGCGTCGTGGGAATCTTTAGAGGTGCCGGAGTGCGAACATAGCGCACGATCTTGAAAACCAGTCCAGTCACCAGAACCAGCGCGGCAAAATAGAACAGGAAGGCATAGAAATTCGTCAGAAACGCCATGTCTCCGTTACCTCAGTAGAGCGATAAGAGACCGGGAAGCCAGCAGGCTTCCCGGAACAGTGCGATCGATTAGACGCAGCCGGTTGGCTTAGGCAGACCGGCAAAGCGGCATGCCTGTTTGGCCGGACCATAGGGGAACAGGCTGTAGAGATACTTGCTATTGCCCTTTTCCTTGCCGAGCTTTTTGCCCACGGCCTTGGTCAGAACGCGGACAGCGGGAGCGATCTGGTATTCCTCGTAGTATTCACGCAGGAAATTGATGATGTCCCAATGCTCGTCGGTGAGCTCCAGATTGTCCTGCTTGGCCATCACGCCAGCGATACCCGGAACCCACTCGTTCAGGTTAGCCAGATAGCCTTCTTCGTCCACGGCATATTGCTTGCCGTCTACTTCAATCATGTCTGCCATTACAATCGTCCTCTAAAGGGTTTAAGTGAAACGGGATACTACAACCAAGCCTGAACCACATCATGTTCTGCGGCGAGATCCACGAAACCCGCATAGTCCACCACGCTGATGCCAGCGATCAGACGCTCCGGCGAAAAGCCGCGCGCACGCAGATCCGGGCCAAGCACATGGATCGTGATCTGATCCAAGGCTGCGGCAACCTGCGGTTCAATACGGGTTCCCGACAGCGCCGCGTAAATGCCATCCTCAAACAGCAGCACCGAGGCTCCGGGGGTTGCAAATTTCAGGCAGGATTCCAGTGAATTCCGCTCGAAGGGTGATTTATTGACGGTATGGAGAATGCTCATGCCAACGGCCTCAGAAGCTGAAGATCGCAGCGGATTCGTTCATCAGCGCGCTGACACGCGCTGAGTCGATCACTTCGACGATGTTATCGACCTCTTCCTCGGTCTCCATATCCTCCCAGGCGATGGCGACGAGATCATCCTGCGTCAGGCCACGCGCCGCCAGCGAATCGCGGTCGACATAGACCTTTTTGATCTCATAATCACCGAGAGTGCGATAGGTTGGGGAGAAATTTTTCATCCCGATTTCTTTGGTGTCCTGAGCTTTGGTTAGCTGATAGACGCCATCATCGACAAACATGACGCTGACATCCTGATCAAATGCCGCCCCGACCAGCACCACTTCCAGCGACTCCCAGGCATAGATGGTGCCGTAGGGAGCCTTGCGGTTGAGGTACATGAATTTCTTCACGACTTCCGACATCGATGGTGCCCCTTAATCGCCGAAAACAACGAGACGGTCAGACTGAATCGCCGCCTCGACCAGTTGACCCAGCCCGGAGATTCGGAACCGGGGATGGATGTTGGTGGCATCCTTGCCGTTGCGGCTTGCCTCGCCATCGTCCACCAGACCACGCCGCTGGGCAGCCGCCACGCACACCACGAGATCGAGGTCATGCTGTTCGGCCAGTTCGGCCCAGCGATTGACGATATGCCGGTCATCCTGTGGCGGCGTGGTCAGGCGCGTCGCGTTATTAACGCCGTCATGATAGAAAAAGACCCGAAAGATCTCATGCCCCTTCTCCAGCGCGGCCTTCGCAAACTGATAGGCCGAGTCGGACGCCTGATGCTGGTAGGGTCCTTCATTGATCTGAAGTGCGAACTTCATCAGTCTTGCGCGAGAAACCCCGTCCGAAAGGCGCGGGGAAGCAGAGCGCCCGTGCAACGCACGGTCAGGCCGCCGATCTCGCTTCCTCCGTTTCAGTTTGTGTTGATGAATGACTGCAACCATGCAGCCGCCATGAATGTGTGCAGGCTTTCCACCTGCCGGGTTGTGAAACTCTGCCCGCCCGTAAGAGCCTGGTGACGGTGCCACGTCTCACGACGTGACACGCTCCCCTCGCCAATGTCTGCAACCGGCTCCTACCTTGCCGGTAGCGGTCAGAACCTTCGGCGCTTGACCTAACGCCTGCATGATCCTGACCTTCCAGAGCGGCGAACTGAGGACGCATTCGCCGGTGAGTCTTAACGACCTGTTGCAAACGGAGCCCCTGCGACCGTCCTAGTCAGGCGGGCTTAGGCTGGTCAACCCAGTTCTTTCAAGCTCCGGCTTTCAGGCCGGGGTAGTTGACGTCGTCCCAAACAGTTAGAAATGAATCCGATAGTGGGCATCGACCTAGAAACGGATATAGGTTGAGCTGTTAAAGCTCGCACGGGCACCACGCCAGGTATCAATATGGTACTTGGTGAACGGCAGATCGACTTCTTCGAAGAAGCGCGGCCAGCCGATGCGTTCGATCCATTCGTTAACCCGTTCCCAATCCCGTGCGCCTTCTTTATAAGCCTTGAGAATGCGCTTAACGATGGCGGTCGCTTCCGGCCAGCGCGGCGGATTGTTTGGGATGCCGGCGGCGACCAGCTTTTGGAAAGTCGGCTTGCCACGCGCATTGGAGTGATTGCCGCCAACCCAGATCGCCAGCTTGGAATGCTCAGGATCGTTGATCTGCATCGGCGGACACGGCGGATAGCAGGCGCCGCAGCAGATGCACTTGCGCTCGTCAACTTCAAGCGATGGCTTGCCATTGACCATTGCCGGACGAATGGCGGCAACCGGACAGCGCGCAACGACCGAGGGGCGTTCGCAGACGTTAGCGACCAGATCATGGTTGATCTTCGGCGGCTTGGTGTGCTGGATGTTAATGGCGATGTCACCCTGACCGCCACAGTTGATCTGGCAGCAGGAGGTCGTGATATGTACGCGGTTAGGCATGTTGGCGTTGCGGAACTCGTCGATGAGTTCGTCCATCATCGACTTCACCACGCCTGAAGCATCCGTGCCGGGGATGTCGCAGTGCAGCCAGCCCTGGGTATGCGAAATCATGGCGACCGAGTTTTGGGTGCCGCCAACGATGAAACCCGCGCCTTCGAGTGCGTCGATCAGCGGCTGAACCTTGGTTTCATCGCTGACCATGTACTCGATGTTCGAGCGCAGTGTGAAATGGACGTGACCTTCGGCGAACTGGTCGCCGATGTCGCACAGCTTGCGCAGCGTAAACACGTCCAGAATGCGCTGGGTGCCCGCCTTGACCGTCCAGATCTTGTCGCCGCTAAACGCCACATGCAACAGGACGCCGGGGCGCGGATGTTCGTGATATTTCCATTGCCCGAAGTTCTTGCGCATCACAGGATGCATGTATTGCCAGGGATCGGGGCAGCCCGATTCGATCGGCTCGCGCATATCCGCCATTGCCTTGTCCTCCAGTATCGTCAGTGTTCAGTCGTGATGATGGTCGTCAGGGTTCGCCCACTTTACTGGCGGCGCATCTCAACTCGAGATGCCGCCACGTCCAGTAGACTGGATTAGCTGGCTGCGTCGGCCTGACGCTCAAACCAGGCTTCAGCCGCCTCGTCCCAGCCATCCATGCGGATATAGGAACTCTGACGCGGGTGACTGAGCATGTTGGGGTCTGGATCGACGCCAATCCCTTCGAGGAAGTTCGCCAGCCCGATGCGCTCGATCATCTCGCCGCAACGCTCGTGCTCCAGGCCGTTTTCAGCCCAGAAGTCAATGATGGTTTCGGCCATCTCAACCATGGACTCGTAGTCTTCTTCGGTCTCCAGCTTTTTGAAAGGAACCAGCACGGTGCCCATTAAATCGCCGATTTTCAGGGTACGCTTGCCGCCGATCAGGATGGTGACGCCCTTGTCATCGCCCGGATGCAATGCCTTGGGCATGACATTGAGACAGTGCATGCAGCGCACGCAGTCACGATTGTTGACGATAAGCGAGTCATCATCGCTCAGTGACAGCGCATGGGTCGGGCAGCGGGTGACAACATTGTCGATGTAATACTGACGACCCTTGTCTGCGATGTAGTGTTTGACTTCGGCCTGATCGACCTTCATGTCGTCGCGCCAGGTGCCGATGACGGCGAAATCAGAACGCTCGATGGCATTCTGGCAATCGTTGGCACAGCCGGAAACCTTGAACTTAAACTTGTAGGGCAATGCCGGGCGATGCACGTCGTCAACGAAGTTGTTGACGAGCATCCGGTGCGCCTTCTGCTCGTTGGTGCAGGACATCTCGCAACGCGCCGCGCCGACGCAGGACATGGCGGTTCGCACGCAGGGGCCGGCACCGCCGAGATCCCAGCCATATTCGTTGATCTCATCAAAGAATGGCTGAATGCTGGGGCTTTCGGCACCAATGAACATGATGTTGCCGGTCTGACCGTGGAAGGTCACTAGACCCGAACCGTACTTTTCCCAGCTATCGGCTAGTTGGCGCAGCATGGCGGTGGTGTAGTGGTTGCCGGCTGGCGGCTGCACCCGCATGGTGTGGAATTCCTTGGACTTCGGGAATGCCTGGCCGACTTCAGAGAAGCGCGGAATAATGCCGCCGCCATAGCCGAAAACCGAAATCGTGCCGCCTTTCCAGTAGCCCTTGCGGGTCTCATAGGAGTGTTCGAGCTGACCGAGCAAGTCATTGGTCATCTCGTTGATGCGCGCTTGCGGATGCTGATCGCGCAAACGTTTAATGCCCGAAATGAAACTCGGCCAAGGGCCGGTCTCAAGCTGGTCGAGCATCGGGGTAATGTGCTTATCGATCGCCATTGCGCGGTCTCTCCTATCGATTCACCAGGAAAGGAAACATCAGGTTCGCATGCACATTCGCGCCGCAGCGGGCAACACGTCGATGCATCACGTCAGGTTATTCTTGAGGATCAGAGCCAGAGCGACACCGCCGCCCGTCTTGATCAGATCCGTCATTCACGAGACGCAGAATAACCGCGACGCACCCTTTCAGACCATCCCACGCTTGGGATGGCTGTCACCGGCCAACCTATCTCTTTTGGGGTATGGTCAATGACTGGAAGCTGACAATCTCTTGTCTTGATCCCATGTGACTTCGACGGGAAACCCGCCTGATGTGGTTGACGATTGCATTCAGCGGTGACTGTCTTCACATCAAACCATCATCATGAACCCGGAACGGTTGACTCAGCCTCATGCTCAAGCTCAGTGACATCCTCGTCGCCAACCAGGAACTCGACTCCTTTGAGGAACTTCTGCCGCTCGTCCAGGCCGTTGCACTCAGCGGCGAGCGTTTTTTCCGCATTGACGTGAAGCCACCCTATCCCGATACGCCCGATAACTGGGAAGACCGACTTGAGGTCACGTTCAGCGGGCTTATTCGTTAACAAAATTCTGGGTATGTTCACATGAATCAATTCGAGATCCTTGCCACCCGTCTCAGCGATCAGGCCGCCGATTCCATCATCAATCAAGCGCATGAAACCGCGTCGCTGGAATCCCATTTTGACGCGCTGACCGAAGAGTTGCAGCATCTGGAACGACAGGGTGCCACGCCTGACCGTCTGGCCGACCTGAACCTTCAGATGGCGCGGACGCTAGTGAATCTGGATCGCGGCGAGGATGCCTGGTCGCTCGGACGCATGGCGCTGGATCAGTTTATCGCCGAAGACCAGTTCGAACTGGCGGCGGATGCCTGCGATGTGCTGTTTCAGGCCAATCAGCCCGATTCGCTCGCCGCGCTTGGACAGGGCATCTGGCTGGCCGTGACCTGCCCCATCGACCCTGAACTCACGATTGAACTCCTCAATCATGTGATCGACGAGACGCCTGATGACGCCGATGGCGCCGCTGTCGCGGCGACCACCGCACTGTTTCTTGCCGATATCCGGGCATATGGCCGACAACGCGAAGACCTGATGTTCTTCGCCACCCAATTGCTTGGAAACGTGGCTCGTCGTCACAGCGGCGTGGACAGCCGCGAACAGCTTGACCATTGGATGGAACGGCTGGAACTGAAAGAACCCGAAAAATTTCTGACCCGCTTGCGCAACGTGGTCGATGTTCTGGTGCAGGACGCCTGGTGGTTTGATCGCGAGGCATTGCAGGAGCGCCTGCCTTTTGGTTAATGCAAAGTGTCAAGTCCCGTGAGATTATAGACCCGCTTTTTGAAGCGTTCGGGGCATGTTTGTTGCCAGTCTTTGAGTGCTTGAATCGGCGCGATGTGTCCCAGCGCATTTTGCGGGATCTGGTGATTGTATAACCTCACATAGCCGGTGAGGGTGTCCGCCAGGTTCTGTGCGGAATCGAAGCGGGTGGTGGCGAGCACGTCGGCGATGCGCCCATTGAAGCGTTCCACCATGCCATTGGTCTGCGG
>CAIUAY010000152.1 GCA_903897335.1 uncultured Chromatium sp.
CCTGCACGACCTTCGGCACCACGACCAGCATGCGCTCGGGATCGACCATGGCTTGGGTGTTGTAGCACTGCTCGAAGTCACCACCAGCCCCCGGCATGATCCGCGCTTCGTCATCGGTGAGATGACTCTGGTCATCCACCAGTGGACCCAGTGTCGGGACCTTGGGGGCGGTGCCGCCCAGCTGCTTGCCGGTGGCCGCAACGCGGGCAGCCCGCGCCGCAATCTTGGTCTTGGCGGCGGCAATCGCCGCCAGACGCTCCTCGCGACGCTCCAGTTCCACCGGGAGGCTCATCCCGTCCGGGACCTGGGCGCCGCCAGTGCGCTCGGCCAACGCCAGCAGTGCTTGGACCTCGGCCCGCAGGTGCGCCTCCAGGGCCTCGGCATGCCCATAGGACAAGGCGCTGTGGCGGCTGGCGTTGGCGTGAAGCTTGGTCCCGTCCAGGCAGACGCTGCCGCAGCGACTGCACCAGTTCTCCCGCGTGACCTCCAGCACCTGCACGAAGGCCGCTTCAAATGCCTTGCGGAAGCGGCGCCGGAAGGTCGCCAGGGTGTCGTGGTCCGGGTGAAGGTTGCAGGCGATGAAGCGACACGCCAGCGAATCGTAGGTGGCTCGCTCGATCTTGCGGCAGGAGAAGGGCTCTGACAATCTTCGGAACGAAAACTAACGCTAAGGCGTAACCGACAGATTTTTAAAGCCGATTTCTGGTGTCTCATCAAACGGACGTTTTCTTAGACAGCTTGGCATCAGCGCGAAAGACGCCAAAATCCGGCTAAATCTGCCTCGAAAGACCGTCTCACAATTCAAAATCTCGGAAACTCATGTCGCCGCGAGGTTCTTGAAACCGCAGGAAGGGGCTTAGAGTAAGTTTCCGTTCCGAAGATTGTCAGACCCCGAGAAACGCCCGGTGGCGTACCCGTAGATCAACAACGCCAACAGCATGGCGGGGTGATAGGGCGTGCTCCCGGTGCCGCCATACGTCTGCACCAGCGCGCTCAGATCCAGCCCTTCTACCACCTCGACCATGTAGCGTGCCAGGTGGCCCTTGGACAGCCAGTCCTGCACCTACAGGGGCAGGAGCAAGTCAGTGTCACGGTCCATCGGGTGGAGGCGGCGCATCGGCAGTAGCACTCCGGACATCGGGGTTCATCTCGACAGTGTACCGGACCCTCAGCCCCAACGGGGCGACGAAGTCCGACAGGCTGCTAGGGGTGTGGACGCCCATCGTTTGAAAATTTGCCGTCCCGTCTCGTTGAGGAGAGAAGGGCGGTTCAACGTGCGCTTGGGCGTGACTTGATGAATCGTGTGACAAGGGGGTAGTGATGGTGAAATGTTCGACTCACGAATTGGCGACCAATCTGGGGGTCTCGCTGCTGGCGCTGATCATCTCTGGTCTGTCCGTGCCCGTCGCGGGACTGGGGCTGAGCAAAGCGTTGATCAGCCGGAGGCTCAAGTGCGACCTCCAGCGTCACGTGCTCACGTCCGCGCGACCACTGACGGCTCCCCGCACGGTTGATCGCTACACGACCGCTGCTCAGGCGAATAGGTTCCTCCCGAAGTCGCCGGAGGGTGATTTCACGTACCAGCGGTCGGTCGGAACTCCTATGTTCTCTTCGGGTGATGGTCGTTGGGACTTGGCGTACGGCGTGCTTTATCGAGATCGAGCCTGAAAATCGAGCAAGATCCAGGCATAGAGATCGTCTCTTCTGAACAGGTTTTTGCTGCTGACGTGGCTAAAGGCGAGCGCCCAGGCGTCTGCGACGCATGAGTGCTCGGGTCGGGCACAGGCTTGCCGCTGAGGCGGGCTCTGTGGGACGGCAAACGATCGCCGCGGAATTCTCCGTGGTGATCCAACTGGGCTAAATCCACCCACCGTTAGGAGGAACGACCATGAGCAAGATTACCCGCGCAGCCGAAGACCACACCACCGCAAATACCGGTGAAGGAACCGTTATGGATCGGCTCATGGCCATCAACGAGGTCGAGCGTCCGATCATTCGCAGGGACCCCAAGTTGCGCCTGGAGATCGGTTTCCAGTTTGTCGCGTTGGTATTCTGTCCGCCTTTCCTGGGCTCTGCCGTCTACAAGGTGGCGGTCAGTCTGTTCGGGATGAATGCGGCGGCGGCGTTACTGCTGGCGGGGTCGGTCGCCTTCGGCCTGTTCACCATCGACCGATTCTACTTGGTCGAGTTACGTGGTGATGCGTCGGCCACTGCCCGTCGGGCGATCCTCAAGGTTCGGGCCGTCTCCGTGGCCCTCATTGCCATCAGCTTCATCCTCACCGCGGCCGATACCTTTAAGGAAGAGATCTCTCAAGTTCTGGATGCGGCCAAGGCGGCGCGCCGGACGGAACTGGAACAATCCGCCCGCTATCAGTTCGAATGGGACGAGGCCCGCGGCGCGCTGGCGGCAGCGAGCGAGGCGACGAAACGCGCCGAGGAGGCCCACGCCCAGATTGCGCGGCTCAAGATCGAACAGGCGCGGGCCTGGGAAGAGCACATCAACCAATGCCAGGGGAATCGAACCGCCAACAAAACGCGCCGGCAAGGGTGCGGCCCAGAGGCGCGGGGCGCCGAGGCGGCGGCCAATCGCCTGGGGTTGGAAATTCAGGCGGCCGAACAGGACCTGGCACGGCTGGGCAATGTCGAGGCGCGGATGCTTACCGCCCGGCGGCAGTTCGAAAAAATTGACGCCCGTCTCGACGGGGAGGCAGCGCGTGCGGTCGGCGGGGCGCCGCAAAAGGTCGATGCGCTCATCCTCATGCTGGAGAACAGTTGGAGTGCCCGCGTCGCGGTGGCGTATTGGTTCCTGATAGGCCTCGTACCGGATCTGCTGCTTTGGGTAGCCCAAAGCCGCATGGTCAACCACGACCTGTTCGTGCA
>CAIUAY010000153.1 GCA_903897335.1 uncultured Chromatium sp.
AGGTCCACGCCCGAATCGCCACGATGAATCAGATGACCTATCTGGGGATGCCGATCTCGGTGCGGGTTGGGGTCGCTGTGTCCTGAGAAAATGGGGAAAGGGGAATCCTGCCCACTGCTTCTTTATGCACCAACGCCATTGGGATGCCAATCTCGTTAGACGACGTCCCTTTGGGTGTTGCCGGGAATCTCCCGGCTTCAGCCGGGGGAGGCATCAAGACTGCTATCTTCATTAATCCGCCACAAAAGCCGATAATCAACCATCAGCGATTGACCAGGCTCTGTCGACGACCCTTATGTCAGTGCAACAGCAAACCGCCACACTACTCATCATCACCTCTGAAACCAGCGAAGCCGAGCGGCTGATCACGGTTCTGCGTGAGGACGGTCTTGCGGTGCAAAGCGTCACCCTACCGCATGTGGAACATCTTGACACGGTCATCGTGCAACGCGCCTGTGACCTGATCCTCTGCTGCGGCCATGACCGGAGTATCGATCTCGACAGCGTACTCGCCGCCTATCGCAGGCTGGAGGCCGATCTCCCGCTGATCGTGATCGAAGATGAAGAAAACCATGTCGGCAACCTGATCAAGGCACGGCGTGGCGGTGCCCGTGACGTGATTCGGCGTCACGAGAACGAACACTTGAAACTGGCGGTTTCGCGTGAACTGACTGACCTGCACCGCCGCCGCGAGGCTAGCGGTCTGAGCCAGCGGCTGCGGCTGTGCGAACAGCGTGATCGCGAGCTGATCCATGTCACCAGCGCCGGCGTGTCATTCGTCCAGGATGGGTTGCATCTTGATGCCAATCCTGCCTATCTCAAACTGTTTGGCTATCCCGATCTCGACGCGCTTCAGGCAATTCCTTTTCTCGACCTTTTCGTTCCAGAACAGCAGAAACAGATCCGCGATCTGCTGCGCGGTGGCGATCACGCCAGACTGGCTGAACCGCTTGAATTCGATGTGACCTGCCAACACGCCGATGACAGCCAGTTTACCGCCCGTCTGCTGGTTGCCCCCTCGGAAATCGACAGCGAGCCCTGCCTTCGGGTGATCGTCCACGCTGATCATGTGCCGGTTGCCGAATTCCGTGTTGATCAGGCGGCTGAGCCTGCCGTGTCCGAGATACGCCATGCCGCCGGACTGGCGCGTCTGCTTGCCAACATCGAATCGCATGTCAATCAGACGCGCATCGTCGAGCGTCCATTTGTGATCTTCTATCTGCGCGTCAAGTGCAGTACCCAGTTGCTTAATGATCTGGGCTTCATCCAGGGACTGAAAAAATTCGATGATTTCGCCGGAATTCTGGCGACGGTGGTCGCCGAAGACGCCTTTCTCGCACGGGTTAGCGATGATGGCTTCTGCCTGATCGTCGATGGCCTGAACGAGTTTGATGCCAAAGCATTTGCCGCTCGGATTATTGCAGACGCCCATTTTCCCATTCATGCGACAGCCAAAGACACGGGGGGGAGCGACTGCGAGATCGGTTATTTTCTCGTCCGGGATCGTGCGGCGGCTGCCGAAGACATCGTCAATGCCGCGCATCGGCTGTGCATCAGCCACAACCAGGCCGCAATCTCAGCGGTCTCTCTGGCGGCGCGCAACAAACAGGATGGCGAAGAAAGCGATGTTTCTATCGCGCACAAAATTGACTATGCGCTCAGTCACGATCAGCTCAAGCTCGTCTACCAGCCCATCATTAGCCTCATGGGCGACAACCAGGAAAACTACAGTGTGCTGATGCGTCTGTTCGATGAGGACGAGCATCTGCTCGAAGCCCGCGATTTCATCGGGCCGGCCATCCGCAGCGGGCTGATCGAGGAAGTCGACAAATGGGCGATCCGCGCCGCGATCCAGGTTATCAGCGAACAGCGCCGTGCTGGTCATAACATCAACCTGTTCGTCAATCTCTCCGAGGACACCTTTCGCAATCCCAACATCGTGCTCTGGATCTGCGACTGTCTGCGTGAATTCGATGTCCGGGGCAACTGGCTGACTTTCCAGTTCCAGGAAGAACTGGTGACGAGCAATCTGGCGAGCATCGGGAAGCTGATCGAGACGCTCAAAAAAATCAAATGCCGCATCGCTGTCAACCGCTTCGGCGTGCTGGAACGTCCTGAACTGCTGCTACAGGGACTGTCGCTTGATTTTGTGCTGCTAGAGGCCGGTTTCGCGCAGGGACTCGCCGACGATCAGGCCAAGCAGCAGCGACTGGTCGCACTCGCCGCGCTCACGCACGAATTCAACGTCAAGAGTATCGTCACCGGGGTTGAGGATGCGCGTTCGCTGACTGTCCTCTGGACGGCAGGCGTGGATTATGTTCAGGGCAATTTCCTACAGCGTCCATCTGCGACCATCGAGTTACAGACCTGAGTGGTCTGGGCGTACTGCTTCAGCAAACACAGGCTGGAGTGGCCGTGTCGTGGATTCGGACGACCATCCCGGCTAACCGTGCTTTCCAGCATTTCCCGTCTGTTCACAAGAGACATGTCTGATGCAGACTGATTCAATGTTGACCCTGTTCAGTCACCCATCCCTGGCGTGGCTGATGAACACGCTTGGTCTGTTGCTGCTGACCGGCTATCAATTCTATCTCTGGCAGGTGCTGCGCCGCGATCCTGAGCGTACCTATCGGGGACGCACCAACCGTCTTCGCACTGCCTGGGTCGAAACCATCCGCGAAACCGGCAATGGCATTCTGGCCGTCCAGACCCTGCGCAACTGGGTGATGTCGGCCACGCTGTTTGCCTCCACATCGGTTCTGATCGGGGTGGGGATCACGCATGTCGCTTTTAGTAGCGGCATTGATCTGTCCGATCTGTCGCGGTCACTCAGTCTGGCGCCGCCCAGCGCAGAGTTGGTACGGCTCAAACTGCTGCTGGTCGCGGCCATCTTTTTCACCAGTTTTCTGCATTTTGCCCTGGCGCTGCGTTACTACAACCACACCGGCTTTCTGATTAACCTGCCATCCAGTAACCTGAACGGATCGGGGACATCCATCACTGCCGCGACCCTCAATCGTGCCGGTGGACATTATCATCGTGGCACCCGGGGCTTTCTGCTGGCGCTACCGTTCCTGCTCTGGCTGATTGGTCCGGACTGGTTTCTCGGTGGTGCCATTGTCGCGCTGTTTCTGCTTTATCGTTTTGACTTCCGCAACGACGACGAATCCCCTCAGTCACCTGAAACAACACCTGTCGGCGATCTTGAATAAGCGCCAAACCGCCTCAGCAGGGAGCGTGACGCTCAGCCAGCTTTGCTGCCATCAAACTGACGACTTGCGCCAGGTTCTCAAGCCCGTGATACCAGGCTTGGCTGACTGAACCGCCCCGGGTTTCGCGGAGGCTCCAACTCTTGAGAAGATGGAGCCATGAAGAAGTCTGTGACGTTTTCCCCCGAGGTTCGCGAGCGTGCCGTGCGCATGGTGTTCGAGTCGCGGCTCGATCATCCGTCCCTCTGGGCGGCGGTTGAATCGATCGCCGCCAAGATCGGCTGCACGGCTCAGACGCTGCACAACTGGGTTCGACAGCACGAGCGCGGTACCGGTCAGCAAGATAATCCGACCAGCAACGAGCAGCAGCGCATCAAGGCGCTTGAGCGCGAGGTCAAGGAACTGCGTAAAGCGAATGAGATCCTGCGCCTGGCCAGCGCCTATTTCGCCCAGGCGGAGCTCGACCGCCGCTGGAAGTCGTGAGGCCCTTCATCGACGCGCATCGCGAGGCTCTGGGGGTCGAGCCGATCTGCAGAGTGCTGCAGGTCGCCCCATCGGTCAGGGCAATCGCATCACGTTTTTCTAATATTCGATGTGCCTGATGCGGATGTTTTCGTCTTGGGTTCTGGCGGCTCGAAGAGCAACTTTGTCAGATAGCGCTCATCCCAACCGGCTTTCAGGCGTTTGTTCTGGAT
>CAIUAY010000154.1 GCA_903897335.1 uncultured Chromatium sp.
ATATAGTCAAAGAAAGAGTCGGCTTGACCCCACGCCTAAAGGCGGGGGATTGCGCCGACAAGCGGTTCACGGAACTCCAGGGCAGCGCTGACATCCTGCTGGTTGGGAATGTGTCGGGTATTCCCGACTTCGACTCGAAGGCCGCCGAATCCCATGTACTGAAGGAGGCCAAGATCCCGAGCGGGGCTGTGCAGGTCGATATGATGCCCTACGCGATGGTGGGATACCTCAAGGTGGCAAAGGAGCAGGGGGTGTGGTCTGCGAGACCGCTTTGGAGATCCTGGATGGCAAATCGCCCAAGAGCATCCCGATCACGCAGAACAAGGAGGGCGAGATCGTCGTCAACCTCAAGGTGGCAAACGCGGCTAACGTGGACATCCCCTATACGATCGTCGAGGTTGCCTCACAGGTCATTCAATAGCCGATCCGCATTCATCACCGAGGTCGCTCCAGTGCAGCGCATCCTCAGCCACGTCGGTAAGCCGCCGCCGATCAGCTCGGCACGCGGGCTGGCCGCATATCGATCGACGCCGTTCGTTGGGAAGGCGGCTATACTCTCGGTACAGCACCCGGCTGATTCGGCCTCGAGCCGAACAGCCCGCCAGCCAACGGCGGTGAATGGGTTCACCAACCTCTGAAGGAATTCTGACCATGATCGAAACACTGACGGGATTGCCCGACAACGTCATCGGCTTCAGCGCCCACGGCAAGGTGACTGCGGAGGACTACGAGGTGCATGTGATCCCCGCCGTCGACGCGGCGCTCACAAGGCACGACAAGGTGCGCCTGCTGTATCAGGTCGGCGCGGACTTCGGCGGTTTCGAGGTCGGCGCCCTGTGGGAAGACGCCAAGGTGGGTCTGAATCATCTCGCCGCCTGGGAGCGCATCGCCGTGGTCACCGACGTGGACTGGCTGCGCACGGCGACCAAGGCTATAGGCTTCGCGATGCCTGGCGAGGTGCGCTTGTTCGCCAACGCCGACCTGGAAGCGGCTCGCACTTGGTTGTCGAACTGAGTCATCGCAGCGGGAAAGGAGCCTCAATGCGTCTCCAAGCCGACCATCGCTTCATCGCAAGCAATAAAGCCAGACTCAGCATCAAGCGGGCGATCATCGAACGCATCAACGATCCGCTCAAGAACATCCAGCAGATCGAGCATACGCGCCACCGCAGCGTCATCAACGCGATGGTCAATGTCCTGGCGGCCTTGGTTGCTGACACGTATCAGCCCACCAAGCCGCCTCTCAATCTCACCAAAAATCAGCTCATCAGATTGAATCCAAAATGACGACACAGCGCACCGTAATCTCGACCCAGAACAAAGACGAATGAACCCATTCGACCGAGTTCCTGCGCGATGTTGAGGGTCAGCTCGCTGCGCTGCAATGCTGCTTCCGCCCGTTTGCGGGGCGTGATATCGCTGGCGATGCCAACATAGGCGTAGAGCGTGCTGGAGGCGTCGAACAGTGGCGCGAAATTTGAGGAAAACCAGCGCCAGGTGCCATCACGGTGTCTGAGACGGTATTCCGGGGTCGACTGACGCTGGCCGGTGGCGATCATCGTGGAGAGACGGCAGATCGTCTGGATGCACGAGCGCTTGATCGGGCTGATTTATCGCCCCGTCTGGGCCATCATGACCAAGCATCAGCTGACAGATCGCCGAAGCAAAGTTGATCAAACCTTCAGGCGTCAGTTCATAGATGATGTTGTGACTGCGTTTGACGAGGCGGCGATAACGATCCTCGGACTGGCGCACTCCGTTCAATCTTCGCTTCCAGCGCCACAGCAGATTGGCACATGCGATGCCGATGTACCAGAAGGCGCGGTGATCAATCAGTCTGTTGATCGGCATTTGCTGTCCCCGATGGTGCTGGACGCGAGACGTACGCCAGTGGTGATGTCAGGGCGTTGTGCGATCCCAGCCCAGCAGCAGTGGATCATCCGGGTTGATGTGCGCCATGAATGGCAGGCGACGGTCATGGTTGGTGACGCGATAAATCAAACCCATCCAGTTGCCGATCACGCCTTGGGCGGTGTCATGCCAGGTGTTGTGCAGACGTGACACCAGATGTGCTTCTGGGAAAGGCGGCGGCTCGCGTCCCTGATCCAGGGCATCCCTGATCTGTCCACGATGCTCGTCTAGAATTGAGCGGGATTGCAGACTGAAATAATCATCTGGAAAGGGTGGGTAATCTGTCCGCATCCCGCTGATAAAACGCTTAACCTCGCGTTTGTACTCCTTCAACAGCGAAATCATGTCGTATTCAGGATGTCCCTGAAAGAACACCTGCCGGAAGCCATCAGCGCTAACGGCCAGATGTACCCCGGCCTCGTCGCTTTCGGTCAAAACACGCAATCCGGCGACTTCAAACCGTGCGCGACTGATGTCATTAAAGCGCGAATGGGGCACATCGAAACGGGTATTGACATCGCTGACCAGCGGGTGCGTTCGCTCCACCACGCGATGCGCATAAACACCCCAGCATTTTGCCGGTAGTGGCTGACGTCTCTGCTGATAACGAAACTGCATCACGGCATGGGTCGCCAGACAGGAACAGAGCGTGGAACAGACATGCTCCCAGGCCCAGTCAACCACTTCGATCAACGGCTCCCAGAATGGTTCGTTGGACAGATCCGCGCCGGTAACATTCGCTCCAGTAATGATTAGTGCATCCAGCCCATCCTCGCGGATTTTCTCGAATGGTTCGTAATAACGCTGGATATAGCCCTGTGCTTCGGTGCCACGCGCCAGACCATCGAGCGTAAACGGGTGGACATAGAACTGCGCAATCTGGTTGCTCTGACCCACCAGCCGGAAGAACTGGCGTTCGGTTGCAGCCAGCGCCGCGTCGGGCATCATGTTGAGCAGACCGATATGCAGCTCGCGGATGTCCTGATGCAGCGCCCGATCCGGGTCGAGAATCTGCTGGCCTTCTTCGCGCAGACGGTCAAAGGTGGGCAGGTCGTTATGGGCGACAATCGGCATGGCGGTCTTCCTGTGGCTCAAATCTCGGAGCGGTGGGTGTCGATCATCTCAGGCGTCTGCGATTGCGCGATGGCCGACTCGATCAGCAGCAGAAAATCCTGCTCGTCACGCACCGTCGCGACATCCAGTGACGACACGGTATAACCATGCGGACGGGCGATGGCCTCATAGCGCGGCACCCGCGAATGGAATAGACGCGGAAATACCCAGCGGGCGAAGCCGTCGGGATCGATCTCAGCGACATAGATCAGCCCATGCTCGGTCAGATAATCGCGGGTTGCGACCCGCAGAAATTCGGGGCGGTAATAGAGCGGCTTGGGGTCAGCCTGAGCGCGTTCAATGAGTTTGATTTCATCAGCATCCGGGACGCGGATATAAAAGATCAGGCTGTGTCTGGCTAAAAGCTCGATGACACGCGGTTCGTCGAGTTCGCATAGACTGCCGCCGACATCGTTGACCAGATGCGGGTAGCTGTAGATCTCCTGCGCTTTGCGCACGAATTCCGGCAGGTCGAGCATGGCTGCGATTTCGGCCTCCCGGTAGAGCGCCTGACGCCGACTGAACTCAGCCAGCGGCAGACCGCCAAGCTCAGGGTTGCCGAGTTTCCCAATGAAACTCAACACCGGACCCAGATCATGAATCTTGATGATGTTGCGGATGGTGATCCAGTCGCGGCGCAACAGATCGCGCAGGAATGGATCGCGCATTGCCTGCGCCTTGATCAGATCCAGGATCGGCTCATCGAGATAACGGGTGCCAATACGATAGTCGCCAGAATAATGAAACCAGTCACTGCGGCGCAGCATGGCCGAAAGATGGGTCTTGCCGACCCCTGACATGCCAAGCAGGGTCACGCATTTATGCTTCCAGGCACGGAATTCATCGACGGTAAACTTCACAGGCAGTCACTCCGGTCATGTGGAAGACCGATGGTAATCCAGCGCCTGTTCTGCGACCAGTCTGAGGCCGCGTGGCGCTTTGCCAAATATTTGAGCTGCCGTACACTCACGCTGTCGGCCATTTCCGGCAGATCGTGACCGCCCAGATTGACGATGTTGACATTTTATTGAGACTCCAGGAACCGCAGCGCATGAGCAGACAGATCATTCAGACCGATCAGGCTCCAACGGCCATCGGAACCTATTCCCAGGCCGTCCGGGTTGGACAAACCGTCTATCTGTCAGGGCAAATCCCGCTGGTGCCGGACACCATGCTGTTGGTCGAGGGCGACATGGAAACGCAAATCCGGCGCGTCTTCGACAATCTGCAAGCGGTCGCCCGTGCCGCCAATGGCAGCCTGTCACACATCGTCAAGCTCAATGTGTTTCTGACTGATCTGGCGCATTTCCCGCTGGTCAATCAGGTCATGGCAGACTATTTTGAGTCACCCTATCCGGCACGCGCCGCCATCGGGGTTGCCGCACTGCCAAAAGGCGCGGCTGTCGAAATGGATGCGTTGATGGTTCTGGATGATTAGACCGGATGCAACGGCGATCAGGCTTAAATACGAATAGTTGCCGCATGACCAGCTTGGTTTGCACGTCCGGCAAGCTGCTTTACTATTGGTGCTTTGATTCTAAAGGACGACCAACCATGCGCAGCCTGCTACCCGTTGTCGCAATCCTGTTTCTGACATTTATCGCGGGCTGTAGTTCCACGCCATCCAGGGACACGGAGATCCCCACAGCAACGCATGTTAGCGGCGATTTCGCCGGGGCTTCCGGCGTCGACCGCTTCATCCAGCGCATGAGTCAGCATGGTTTCAGACCTGATGAGACGGCAGCAATCCTGTCGCGGGCGCAGCGCAAACAGTCGATCATCGATCTGATGGATCGTCAGGCACCGGCTAAAAGCACCGGGCCGAGCGGTGCATGGACGCGCTACCGGGCAAAATTCCTGACCGAGGACACCATCGCCAAAGGCGCTGCATTCTGGATGCAGAATGCCTCGGCGCTGGCGCAGGCTGAATCCCGTTATGGCGTGCCGCCTGAATATGTGCTCGCGATCATCGGCGTCGAGACCCGGTTCGGCAGTTTTGTCGGCAAGACCCGCATCATCGACGCGCTGGCGACGCTTGCCTTCGCCTATCCGCGCCGTGCGGACTATTTTGCCGACGAGCTTGAATCGTTTCTCATCATGACCCGCGACGAAGGGCTCGACCCCTTCCAGCCGCGTGGATCATTCGCCGGGGCAATGGGGCTTGGCCAGTTCATGCCATCAAGTTTCCATCGTTATGCGGTTGATTTGTCTGGTGATGGCCATCGTGACCTATGGAACCCAGCAGATGCCATTGGCAGTGTCGCCAACTATTTCAAGGAGCAGGGCTGGCGGGCTGGCGAGCCGGTGGCGGTGCGGGCACGTGTTGCGCCAGGTTCCAGCGCCGGTTCGCTCAAAAGTGGCTTTGATACCCGTTATGGCGTGAAAGATCTGGCCGGGCGCGGGATTGTGCCCACAGGTTCTCTGGGTGGCGCTAGCCAGGTCAGCCTGCTCCAGCTTGACGCCCAGGGCGGATATGATTACTGGCTGGGTCTGCCAAACTTCTATGTCATCACCCGCTACAACCACAGTACCTATTACGCCATGGCCGTACACCAGTTAGCTCAGGCCATCCGGACGCGGCGAGACGGGACAGGCATGCCGCTCTCGGCTCGCTGACACCTTGACACCGACTGCTCCAGATCATGATGCTACGGCTTTCAAGTCGCTGGATCGCATCCCGATCACGCACCTGAAACGGGTCGGCTCGCGCATCACTGAACGTCTGGACAGGCTTGGCATCCGCACGGTTCAGGATCTACTGTTTCATTTGCCGCTGCGCTATCAGGATCGCACTCGGCTGGTGCCTATCGCTGAGGTCAACATCGGTGAAGACGCGCTGATCGAGGGCGAAATCACCGAGGCCAGCATCACCTCCGGGCGGCGGCGCTCATTGAAAATCTGGATCAGTGATGGTGCCCGGAGCGGACTGCTGCTGCGTTTCTTCCATTTTTCATCGCAGCAGGTGACGGCGTTCAAACCGGGCATACGGGTACGCTGTTATGGCGAGGTGCGCCAGGGGCCTCACTCGCTGGAGATGGTGCATCCCGAATGTCGCTTCCAGACTGATCGTGCACCATTGACCGACTCGCGGCTGACGCCTATCTATCCCTCCACCGAAGGTCTGCAACAGATCACCTGGCGTGGCCTGATCGATCAGGCATTGGCATGGCTGGATCACCTGCCACCAGCCGAGTATCTCCCCGAAGAAACGCTTGCACCACTGGGTCTGCCCAGTCTGGGCGAGGCGCTACGCTATCTGCATCATCCGCCACCTGGAACGCCGCTGATCGAGATCCTGGAGCGGCGCCATCCGGCATTCCTGCGTCTGGCCTTCGAGGAACTCGCGGCGCATCAGGTTAGTTTGAGACGGATACGCGCCATGCAACGGGCGGTCGTCGCACCGGTGCTGGCCGGTGATAGCAGACTGCGCCAGCGGCTGCGCGAAAGCCTGCCGTTTCGGCTGACTGAAGCGCAGGAACGAGTCGTGACCGAGATCGCGGCGGATCTGCTCCAGGCGCGACCCATGCAGCGCCTGCTTCAGGGTGATGTCGGTGCCGGCAAGACTATCGTGGCTGCGTTCGCGGCGCTGCAATCCATCGAAGCCGGTCGCCAGACGGCGCTCATGGCGCCCACCGAGCTGCTATCTGAACAACATCACCGCAGTCTCAGCGCCTGGCTCGCGCCGCTCGGCATCGCGCCACTGTGGCTCGCAGGACGGCACAAGGGCAAAGAACGCGCTGAACTGCTTCACGCCATCGCTTCCGGGCAGGCGCGACTGGTTATTGGCACCCATGCACTGTTTCAGGATGACGTGGCATTTGACGATCTGGGTCTGGTCATCATCGACGAGCAGCATCGTTTTGGCGTCCACCAGCGCATGAAACTGCGCGAGAAGGGCGAACAGACCGGCGGTTCGCCGCATCAGTTGATCATGACCGCAACCCCGATCCCGCGCTCGCTGGCGATGACCGTCTATGCTGATCTGGATCTGTCAGTGATTGATACCCTGCCACCGGGTCGCACCCCGATCACTACGGTCGCGGTACCGGACAGCCGTCGCGATGACGTCATCGAGCGGGTTCAGATTGCCTGCCAGCAGGGGCGTCAGGCGTACTGGGTCTGTACGCTGATTGAGGAATCCGAGGTGCTGGAATGTCAGGCCGCCGAAGACACGGCGCGTCAGTTGGGCGAAAAGCTGCCGAGTGTGCGGGTGGGTCTGGTGCATGGTCGGCTCAAATCGGCAGAGCGCGATATCGTGATGGCTAGATTTGCGGGTGGCGAACTGGATCTGCTGGTCGCAACCACCGTGATCGAGGTCGGCGTCGATGTCCCTCACGCCAGTCTCATGATCATCGAGAATCCAGAACGTCTGGGACTGGCGCAGATCCATCAATTGCGCGGACGGGTTGGGCGTGGCTCGATCGAGAGCTACTGCCTGCTGCTCTATCATGCGCCACTGTCGGGCATCGCACGCGAGCGTCTGGGCATCATCCGCGCCACCGCGAGTGGTTTCGAGATCGCCGAGCGTGATCTGGCGCTACGCGGCGCCGGTGAAGTGCTGGGTACCCGTCAGACCGGGGTGATCCAGTTCCGAGTCGCTGATCCGATGCGCGATCAGCAGCTTGTGGCTCCGGCACAGCAGGCGGCGGATTTGATCCTGACCCGCTATCCTGAACTTGCGCCACCGCTGATCGCCCGCTGGATGGGAAACCGTGAAGCCTATGGGCGGGTTTAATGTTTGGCTTCGGACTCATCTGCTACCGCATCAAACGGCATCCGCTTGGGAGCGAGGAGTGATACTATTACCAACCAATGCGCCGTGCTGATTTTTATTATCACCTCCCCCCCGAACTGATCGCCCAGCGGCCGCCTGCCGAGCGCAGCGGGGCGAGACTGCTCACCCTAGATGGCGGTCAGCGCCAGGATTGTCTCTTTACCGATCTGCCCCGCCTGCTACGACCGCATGATCTGCTTGTCTTCAACAATACCCGTGTCATGCGCGCCCGATTGTTCGGTCACAAAGAAACCGGCGGGCAAGTCGAGATCCTGGTCGAACGTCTGCTGGAGCCTGATGTGGCACTGACGCATCTGCGAGCGAGCAAACGTCCGCGACCCGGTTCACGGATTGACCTCTCTGACGGGATTAGCCTGACTGTCATGGCGCGTGACGGCGCGCTGTTCCGGCTGCGGTCGTTTAACGCGACCTTCGATGACATCATGTCAAGTCAGGGGCATCTCCCGTTGCCGCCTTATATCCAGCGACCAGACGATACGGCGGATGAATCCCGCTACCAGACCCTCTATGCCAGTCGCGAAGGCGCGGTTGCGGCACCGACCGCCGGGCTTCATTTCGATGAAGCCATGCTGCGACAACTGGATGCACTTGGCATTGCCCGCGCTGAACTAACCCTGCACGTTGGTGCCGGAACCTTTCAGCCGGTGCGCGTCGATGATCTCGATCAGCATGACATGCATGCCGAATGGCTGGAGGTCTCCGCTGATGTCTGCGACCGGATCGCCACCACCCGCCGTCTTGGCGGGCGCGTGATCGCCATTGGCACCACCAGCGTCAGAAGCCTGGAAACCGCCGCTGCCGATGGCGAGCTCAAGTCGTATCGGGGCGATAGCCGTTTGTTCATTCGCCCCGGCTATCGCTTTCGCGTCGTTGATGCCATGGTCACGAATTTCCATCTGCCCGAATCCACTTTATTGATGCTGGTCAGCGCATTCGCTGGCTATCAGCCTGTGATGACGGCTTATCGTCATGCGGTCGCTGAACGCTATCGTTTCTTCAGCTATGGCGATGCCATGTTTCTCACCCGTAAAAACGACGCTGCGTTTTAGAATCGTTTCTCTATTTGCTTCTTGACATTTATTTAGAATCGAATAAATTAGCAATAGACGCATTCATTTTTGCGTCAATTTTAACAATTATCTGAAAACTTGAGGCTTCTTAAATGGAAGACGCGAACCTTAGCGTTGAGGAAATCAAGCGTCAGCTTGATGAGACTGAAAACAGACAGGCTGAACTCAATCGGATTTTGAAAAAACGCCGCAAGGAGGCCAAAGTCGATGTGATCCGGCAGATCCGGAAAATCATCGAAGACAACGGCTATGAATACGGTGAGATTCTGCCGTTAATCCAACCTAAAAATCGGCGCGAAAAACAACAATCTGACAGTGATCGTTCTGAAAATCATCCGTCCAGGTATTATGTTGATCCCGAAAATCCCAACAACACCTATGTTCGTGGCGTCCTGCCTGGCTGGATGAAGAAAAAAATGCAGGAACTCGGTTATGACCCCTCATCCAAGGATGATCGGATCGCATTCAAGACCGGAACGCTTAGGCTCGTTGAAGCCTAAGAAATTTTAGATCGAGTTAGGAGTCACTGCCACGCGGGTTTGGGCAAACTCAACAACCACCAGCTAAAGCTGGTGGGTTGAAGTGACGGACTGAAAGTCCGGATACGGGTCGAATAGACCCGTTTAGGGTGCCTCCGTTCGGAAATTGTCGTCTGCCTTGGGCTCAAAATGATGC
>CAIUAY010000155.1 GCA_903897335.1 uncultured Chromatium sp.
CTTCCCTCTTTTGACGACTTCTTGTTTACCGCAATGTGGACACTGAACAGCGACGAGAGCCATTGATCACTTACCCTGCAAAGTTATTAATCATGAAATATCGATTAATAATATCAAATATCCAGGTTCAGGGCACTACCCTGATCTCTATGAGGATGTGGTGTTGCCGGTGTTACTTTAACCCGCAAAAGCCAAAATCGGACACCTCAAGGCCGCCAGTCGCGCCAGGATGCCGCCGCGCGCTGGCGTGCCGGGATGCCCATGGAATGCGCATGACAGATCGCGATGGCGAGCGCATCGGCTTCATCTTCGGACGGCATGTCGGGCATCGCAAGCAGGATTTTAACCATCTGCTGCACCTGCGATTTCTCGGCGCCGCCGCTGCCCACTACGGCGAGCTTGACGGTTTTTGGGCTGTATTCATGCACCCTCAGCCCACCTTTAATCCCGGCACACAGCACAGCGCCACGCGCCTGACCAAGTTTGAGCGCCGCTTTCGGATCGCGGGCGAAGATGAGCTGTTCGACGGCCATGTCATGCGGCTGATACTCGGCTACCAGCACGGCAACCCGATCAAAGATAACGCCCAGACGATCTGGCCAGGGCTGTTCTCCAACCCGGATACAGCCGCTGGCAATCCGCTGGCTGCGATGCCCGTTGCTGTCGATGACCGCAAAACCGGTATTGCGTGAACCGGGATCGATACCCAGGATGCGCTGGTTCAGTGCCGTGGGAGTCGGCATTCAGGCGGGTGAGTCAGGCATCGAGCGCCGCCAGAATCTCATCGGAGATATCAGCATTGTGATAGACCTCCTGCACGTCATCGAGGTCTTCCAGCATGTCAACCAGTTTCAGCAGCTTTTCGGCGGTTTCCTGATCAAGTTCGGCCAGTGTCAAGGCGTTATAGGTGATCTCGGCAGCCTCGGTGTCGAATCCGGCCTGAGTCAGCGCATCCTTGACAGCGGTAAAGGCATCCGGGGTAGTGATCACGTCTAGCGAACCGTCATCGTTAGTGGTGACATCCTCGGCACCCGCCTCCAGCGCAATGTCCATCACGGCGTCTTCATCCGTGCCAGGCTGAAAGCTGATCATGCCCTGCTTGGTAAACAGATAGCTGACCGATCCGTCGGTACCCAGATTGCCACCGCGTTTGGTAAACGCATGGCGGACATCGGATGCGGTGCGGTTGCGATTATCGGTCATGCAGTCAACCATCAGCGCCACGCCGCCAGGCCCGTAACCTTCGTAGCGGATCTCCTCGTAATTCTCGCCGTCCATGCCGCCGGCGCCGCGCTTGATGGCGCGTTCTACCGTGTCGCGTGGCATGTTGGCTCCGAATGCCTTGTCCATCGCCAGCCGCAGCCGGGGGTTGGCGCCAGGATCGCCACCGCTTTCACGCGCCGCGACCGTGACCTCGCGGATCAGCTTGGTCCACATCTTGCCGCGTTGTTTGTCCTGCGCGGCCTTGCGGTGTTTGATATTGGCCCATTTACTGTGACCGGCCATTGATGTGTTCTCCTGAGCAGATTGATCGCACGGCATTCTAGCATCGACCAGAGTCTTCTCAAGATTGGCCAACTCGATTGAGCCAGAGGGCGCTTTGCTCGAAAAGTTGCCTTTCAAAATTCGGTAGTGCCATCATCAGCAAAATGATGGCACTACCGGATACAAAATCCCTGCCCTCAAGGGCGGGGCTTGTCGTTGTGGTCACCACCAGACCTCCGGTTATCCGTCTCTGCCGCGTATCGTCGCACGGCTATTGTTCACGCTTCATCGCGCCACTGTGCGCCGGGAGAAAACATGCCTATCCAGCACGTCATAAGCGACGGCGAAAAGCCAGTTAAAGTCTGGACTGACGATCTTGACGCCACGGCTCGCAAGCAATTGCTCAATCTCTCCAAGCTGCCATTCATTCACCATCATGTTGCCGCCATGCCCGATGTCCATGCCGGGATTGGTGCCACCATCGGCAGCGTAATTGCCACCCATCACGCCATCATCCCTGCCGCCGTCGGCGTGGATATCGGCTGCGGCATGGCCGCTATCCGCACCTCGCTGACCGCTGAACAGATCGACGAACGTACACTGAAAAAGGTTTTTGACCAGATCAGCCGCGATGTCCCGGTTGGTCGCACCCAGCACCGTGACGAACGTGCTTTAAGCGAGGCCGCAATGCCGTTTGCTGCACCCTTGCAGACGATGACCGAAAAACACCCGCAACTGCTCAAGGCGTTCGGGCGCTTTTCCAACTGGGTCAACCAGATGGGCACACTGGGCGGGGGCAACCATTTCATCGAGATTTGTCTGGACGAAGCCGGTCAGATGTGGGTGATGCTGCACTCTGGCAGTCGTGGCATCGGTAATGCGATTGGGCATTATTTCATTGAACTGGCGCGGCGCGAGATGGAACGCTGGTTTATCCAGCTCCCCGACCGCGATCTCGCCTATTTTCCCGAAGGCAGCGAGCATTTCGACGACTACATTGCCGCTGTGTCCTGGGCGCAGGCCTACGCCCGTGAAAACCGCGATCAGATGATGGCGCTGGTGCTGGCGGCGCTTGCCCGCCACTTGCCAGCCTTTGCGGTCACGACTGAAGTGGTCAACTGTCATCATAACTATGTCGAGCGTGAACATCATTACGGAGCCGATGTCTGGGTGACTCGCAAAGGCGCGATCCGGGCGCGTGAGGGCGACTGGGGCATCATCCCCGGCAGCATGGGTGCTCGCAGCTATATCGTGCGTGGGCGCGGCAACCCGGAGAGCTTCTGTTCCTCTGCCCACGGAGCCGGTCGGCGGATGAGCCGCACCGCCGCCGAACACCAGTTCACCGAGGCGGATCTTGTGGCGCAGACTGAAGGGGTGATCTGTCGCAAGGACAAGGGGGTGCTCGACGAAATTCCCGGTGCCTACAAAGATATTGATCAGGTGATGGCCAACCAGGCGGATCTGGTCGAAGTGGCGCATACACTCAAGCAGGTGGTGTGCGTCAAGGGATAAAGGTCGTGAGGTTAGCCTGGGTTTCTTTTTGATCCAGCGTTTTATGGAAGATCTTGACTCAGCAATCCGTCTTACCGACACCCTGAGCAAGGACAGGGAATGGACGTTTTTCACCAACACTCCACCGCAAGATGACAAAATAGCGGCGCTTGTCTCGATGCAACGGCGGGCGCTGCGTCGAGACGAAAACCCGATCAACACAGTTAACGAAAGAGGCCAACCGATGAACACCCACCAACATGTTTTTGCGTTCGAGGACGGCGATGGCAAGAACAAGCAGCTCCTCGGCGGCAAGGGCGCGAATCTGTGCGAGATGACTCAGATCGGGCTGAACGTGCCGCCGGGTTTTGTGATCTCGACTGCGGCCTGTCTGGACTATCTGGCTGATCATGCCCTGCCCGCCGGGTTGATGGATGCAGTGCATACCCAGATGCGGGCGCTGGAGCAGAAGACCGGCAAGGGCTTCGGGGACTGCGAGAACCCGCTGCTGGTGTCGGTGCGCTCCGGCTCAGCGATGTCGATGCCGGGGATGATGGACACCATCCTCAATCTCGGTCTAAACGCCGAGACCCTGCAAGGGGTGATTCGCGCCACCGGTGACGCTCGCTTCGGTTATGACGCCTACCGGCGCTTTATTCAGCTCTTTGGCAAGGTTGCGCTCGGCGTGCCAGATGCGGCCTTTGACAAAGAATTCGATGCGATCAAGGAAACGGCTCATGCCAAGCAGGATGTCGATCTGTCGGCCAATGATCTGCGCGAGGTCAGCGAGCGTTTTCTGGCGGTGGTCGAGAGCGTCACCGGCCATCCTTTCCCGTCCGATCCCTACAGCCAACTGGAGATCGCCATCAAGGCCGTCTTCAATAGCTGGGGAGGCAAACGTGCCGTTGATTATCGCCGTCAGTTCCACATCACGCCTGACATGGCTAACGGCACGGCGGTTAATGTCGTCACCATGGTGTTCGGCAATCGCGGTGATGATTCGGCGACCGGCGTGGCCTTCACCCGCAACCCGGCGACCGGCGAAAACAAGCTCTACGGCGAATATCTGGTCAACGCCCAGGGCGAGGACGTGGTGGCCGGCATCCGCACCCCGAAACCACTCGACCGGCTGAAAGTTGAAATGCCTGATCTGGCCGACCAGCTTGACGAGTTGCGCGACAAGCTGGAAACGCACTACCGCGAGGTGCAGGATTTCGAGTTCACCATTGAGCGCGGCCAGCTCTATTGTCTCCAGACCCGCAACGGCAAGATGAATACAGTGGCGATGGTGCGCTCCTCCATCGACATGGAGCGTGAAGGCTTGATCAACAAAGACCAGGCGCTGCTGCGGATCGCGCCGGACTCGTTGGAGCAGATGCTGTTCCCGCGTCTCGACCCGACGATCAAGGTCGAGGCCGTCGCGCAGGGTCTGCCGGCCTCGCCGGGCGCGGCCTCCGGCATCGCAGTCTTCGATGCTGATCGCGCCGAACAGTTGGGCAAGGAACAGGGTTATAAGGTCATCCTGGTGCGCGAGGAGACCAAACCCGAAGACATTCATGGTTTCTTTGCCTCTGAGGGCATCCTGACCTCGCGCGGCGGCAAGACCTCGCACGCAGCGGTGGTCGCCCGTGGCATGGGCAAGCCCTGCGTGGCCGGTGCCGAAGGCATTAGCGTCGATGTCAACCGGCGCGAGGCGCGGGTCGGTCTGACTAGCTTCAAGGAAGGTGATGTGATTACGCTCGACGGCACGTCGGGCAAAGTCTATCTGGGCGCCATTCCGACCGTGGAACCCGATTTCACCCCTGAACTCAACACCCTGCTGGGTTGGGCGGACGAGCGGGCGCGGCTGAAGGTCATGGCTAACGCCGACACGCCCGACGACGCCCGACGGGCGCGCACCTATGGCGCGGTTGGCATCGGTCTGGCGCGTACCGAGCGCATGTTCAATGATGTCGAGCGACTGCCGATCGTGATCGAGATGATCGTCGCCGATTCACCGGAACAGCGTCAGGATGCGCTCGATAAACTGCTGCCGCTCCAGCGCAAGGACTTCCGCGAACTCTTCGAGGTGATGTCGCCCAACCCGGTGACGATCCGCCTGCTCGATCCGCCGATCCACGAATTCCTGCCCGATGAGCATGTGCTGGAGCGCGAACTATCGGAACTGCGGATTCTCGCCCAGAACGCGCGTGGCGTGACCGTGCTGGCGGGCGCGATGGGTCTGCTCCATGCCTCCGAGAGCCTGCGCCGCGAGATCGACACCGCACGGCGGATGATCGATCCGGCAGTGGTGGAAGAAGCGATTGCTAAAAAAGAAGCCATGCTGAAAAAGGTGCGGGCGCTCTATGAGACCAACCCCATGCTCGGTCATCGCGGGGTGCGTCTCGGCATCACTTTCCCGGAGATTTACCAGATGCAGGTGCGGGCGATCCTCGAAGCCGCTGCCGAATGCGCCAAGGCCGGGATTCAGGTTAAGCCGCAGATCAAAGTGCCGCAGGTCTGCACGGCGCAGGAGTTGCGCAAGGTCAAGAGCTTCGTGGACAGCATCCATGCCGAAGTTGCCGAACGCTACGGCAAGCCAGTCAGCTTCAAGTTTGGCACCATGATCGAGGTGGTGCGCGCCTGTCTGCGTGCTGAGTCACTGGCTGAAGAAGCTGAATTCTTCTCCTTCGGCACCAATGACCTAACTCAGGCGACCTTCTCATTCTCACGCGAGGATGCTGAAAACAAGTTCCTGCCACTCTATAACCAGTCTGGAATTTTGCAGGACAACCCCTTTGACGTGTTGGACGTGAAAGGCGTCGGCAAGCTGATGCAGTTGGCCGTGGGCTGGGGACGTTCGGTCAAGCCCGATCTGCATGTCGGCATCTGCGGCGAACATGGTGGCCATCCGGCATCCATTGCCTTCTGTCACAAAGCTGGGTTGGATTACGTGAGCTGCTCTGGACCGCGGGTGCCGGTGGCGCGACTGGCTGCGGCTCATGCGGCGCTGCTAGCAGGATAAGTGTCAAGACCCGTGTAATTATGTACCGAAAAGGAGCTATCCTTTGTTCCAGGCTCGCGAGGCGCTGCGCACACTCCGCGATGAGCTGAGGACGACCAAGCGCTTACTGCCGACGACGCCATCACCGACCTGACGGGACCC
>CAIUAY010000156.1 GCA_903897335.1 uncultured Chromatium sp.
ATCGTCCCCAACGGAATCCCCCGCGTCAGACATCCTCGTCCCGCACCTTGCTGGATTTTCATCAGCGGCAGAAAAAGCATTGCTATTGAGTTGCATACGGTTAACTTAATGGCAGTGCGGTGACTGCATGGAAGAGCAGCGCGACCGACTGGCTGATCTCGCCGGCCAGCTCGGATTGCTTGACGTGCCGGTTTTTGTCTTTCAGGAAGGGTGCGATCCGGCGGCTGAACCCTGTCTGCGTGACATCGCCCGTCTGAGTGGTGGCGCCTGGTGTCCGTTTGATGCCAGCAGTCCCCAACTGCTGCGTGATCTACTGGGCGCGGTGGCGGTCTATGCCGCCGGTGGACATCCGGCGCTGGAACGCTATGGTCAGATACACGGTGGCGCGATCCTGCAACTGACCCATCAACTCATCAGAAAAGGAGCGTGACAGCATGGGCGGTTTGCTGATTCTGGCCGGAATCCTGTTTGCGGGTCTGTGGTTCGTTTCCTGGCTGCGCGTGACCGCGCCCGAGCAGGTCAGTTGGATGTTGCGCAGGGTGGCACTCTGGGGCGTCATCGGTCTGGTGCTGATGGCGGTGCTGACCGGGCGTCTGAATCCGCTGTTTGCGGCGCTGGGCGCATTGGTTCCGGTCATCCTCCGTCTGACACCAGTGCTGCAACAGCTCATGCGTTCACTCGGTCTCGCTGGCGTGGCGGCAGCGCCTGGAACCGGGCAGGCATCGAGCATCCGCACCCGTTATCTGTCGATGCGACTGGATCACGCGACCGGGGCGCTGGATGGTCGTGTACTCGACGGCCCGTTCAAACATCGCCAGCTCAGTGAACTGAAGCTCGGCGAGCTGCTACGGATGCTGGAGTTCTATCGTGACAGCGATGCGCAGTCGGCGGCGGTGCTGGAGTCTTACCTGGATCGCGAACACGGCGATGACTGGCGTGCGTCAAGCCAGAAGAGCGGACAGACGCCACCGGGTGGTCGTCTCAGCGAAGCCGACGCCCGCTCGATCCTTGGGGTCGATGTGAACGCCAATGCCGAGATGATTCGTGCCGCACACCGTCGGCTGATGCAGCGGTTGCACCCGGATCACGGTGGTTCGGATTATCTTGCGGCGCAGATCAACGCCGCCAGACGCAGGCTGCTAGATGAATGATCCGCAACGGCAAAGAACGCGATAGTTGTCCGAAGCGGATGGAATTTACGCCCGATCCTGGTGATGGCATACTGGTTTTTCATCAGGATACAGCGATTTGCGCCGGGTGGATTCGGCGGGAAATTCAGTCTGCAAACAGCACGGGGTTGATTGCTCATGGCATACGATCAAGAGCCAGATCATCAGGATCAGCCGCCACGCGGCGACCCGTCAGCGCCAGACGAGACGCCAGCACCGGATGATGCAGCGTCAGTGAACGTAGATTGCAGCCACGTTGCGGGAGACCGCGCCGGTCAGGACATCGTGACCCAACTGGCTGAACAGTCTGCCCTGATTGCCTCGCTTTCGGAACATCTGAACCAGCAGCAGCGCGCGATTCAGAATGCTGAGGTCTCGCTCATTACCCGCATTGCCGATGTCGATGACGATCAGCGGCTGGTGGTCAGCCGGTTTCAGAGAAGCTGGCAGAGTCATCGCGATGATGTGGAGCAGCGGCTAAGGCGTCAGGGCTTCCTGATGGTGATCACACTGTCGCTGTTTGCGATCCTGCTGGCGGTGTCCATGACCGTCATGTATTTCAGGGACGATCAGATACGCCGGACGTTAGCTGGAGAAACGACAGCACTCAGACAGGCGATCAGCAACATTCAGGGTCAGATCCCGGATACCGTGACGCAGGATCAACTATCCAGCCTATCTGCGGCGGCAAAGACGATTTCCGCGCTGCTGGAGCGCTTTGACGAACACGTTTCAGAGCCTCTGTCCGCGTTAAAACCGGTTCCTGCACAAGACACCCCGGCAGTGCGCAAACCGGTTCCGGCGTATGCATTGGCGCCTGCGCTGCCAGACAGCGAGCCGATGGCGGCGGCAACGTCTGCTCAGGTGGCTCCCGAACCAGCCGCCAAGGAGATGGATGCTGCCTCTCGGCAGGCTGTGACGGCATCCACGGCCGCGCCATTACCAGATGACGCCGCGCTGAACCAGTCTTCCGAGGAGGCTGGCGAGCCACTTGTGATCGATTCAGCACAGCGCCGCGTGGGCGACACGCTCTATTCGCTACAGTTGATCGGCTTTTTCACGCTTGATGAACTTCAGCAGTTTGTACGCACTTTTCCATTACCCGCAACGGTCTATTACCACGAAGAGACCCATCGTGGACGTCCCTGGTTTGTCCTGATCCATAGCCTGTATGCGACCCGCGATGCGGCAAGCGTCGCAAAAGCGAGCCTGCCCCCGGAATTGGCGAAACTGGACGTCTGGATACGCCAGCTTGCTCCCGACATGATGCTTACTGACCTCCGCGTGTCACATCGCTGATGTGGCCTGAGACCTGACTGAGCGACGAGGCGCCGGGTGGATTCGGATCATGGCGCCATTCATTCAGAATACGCAGAATTGGCGCAATCGCCACAGGTTCTGGATCATTGGACTGAACGCGCGCCAGCATCCCTCGATGCGATGCCTGAACCAGGATCGGTGGCGGCGCGTCCGTGAGGCTTAACGCATTCACTGAGACGACGCCATCGCTGAGACCTTTACCGATCTCAGACCACCAGGCATTGAGTGTTTCTTTCAGATCATCGGCATGCAGTTCCTGGGCGATCAGTGCGATGCTGTCAGTCATTGGCGCTGGCGAATCCAGCATCACGCCACCGATGACGCGGACTGGAACCGATTTTGGCCAAGCCATGGCATTCAGTGCCTTGAGCGCGTCGCTGCCCGGTCGCAGGTCGATCTTGGCCTCGCCGGTGCCATCGCGCAGCGCCGCGAAAAGCGCGAAGCGCCGTTCACCCTCATTGAAAATCTGGTCGCGGAGTTCCAGCCAAAGACGTAGCCGCGCCCATTCCGAACCCTGATTTGGCGTGCCGACGAGGATAACGCCGCGCACGGGCGCACCCGACACCCGTGGCGACGCGCCCACCGGATGTCGCCAGCGCGAGACGAATTCACGAGTGACCAATCCACCCATGCTGTGTCCGATCAGGATCGCGGGGCGATCCGTCGGCAGTTCAGACCAGTGTTCAGCAAAATATCTGGCGCTGCGATCAATCCCCTGGTCATTCGGATAGCGAAACTCCCACACTTCAAAACCGGCGGCACCAAGCACCGGAAACAGGTCGTGCCAGATGTTGCCTGGCTCGTCGAGTCCATGCACCAGAACGATGCGTGGCTCCAGCGGGGAGCTGCCTTGAATACGCAGTTTCAGCCCGTGCCAGCCGTCCAGTCTGGGAGACATGACCTGCGGAAACCAGGCATGAAGCTGGTCGTGAACCATCATGCGCAGTGACCGCTCTTCATGCGGATGCGCGTCGACCCACCACGTCCACAGTAGAATGCCAATGTAGGCCGTGAGAAACACCAGCAGCAGGGGGCGATACCAGCGGAAACGGCATGTTTTAAAATGGAGCAGGGATAGAACGTCTGGCACGGCAACAAAAACCTAACAATCAAGATTTTAAATGAAAAGCTGACGCATCTGGAGATCCGTCGTGCCGCGATCCCAGAGCTGGATGAAGGTGGTGCGTAAACGGCCAGCTTCACCGGGGCTGTTGAAATCTGCGATAGCCTCCATCGTACCGGCTATTTGGCGATAGATATAGCCGCAGCGGTCAGCGATCAGGAATGCATCCTGTCGTTTCTGGTCGTCATTCTCAACCCGCCGGATCGCTATGCGCGAGGTCAGTCGCCTAGCAAGCTCAATGAGTCGATGGCCGTTCTGGCAGGGCGTCTGCGAATCATAGAGCAGGATGCGAACTGGCAGGTCGGGTCTTGCCAGTGCCAGGGTTTGCAGCGCGTCCAGAAAAGGGCGTTGATCATAGAGGTCAGGGTCGAGCGCATGACTGAACAGCAGCAATTCACGGTGCGCCTGATTGGCCATCTGGGCACCGAGATTGCGAATCAGCTCGCGACGATCAAGCCAGAGTTGCCCAGCCGAGATTCCGAGCACGGGGTCATCCTGCACCGATGCCTCCTGGATTAACCATGTTGTTGCAAAATAGTAACATTTTTGATTCTTGCCAAAAGGCATAATTTAGTGATATTTTGGCAACATAACAGCACCTGACGTTGCATCCACAAAACGATCGTTGTAAATATGCTGCACGAATAGAAAAAGTTGCACTTTTGCGCCTATTGTGGGCTAAAATGTGAGTGTTTCAAATTGCGGCCATCACACGTCACCCGTGCTCTACTTTAGATTTCAAGACAAGCTTCGGGAGGCGGACTTCGACGTTCGTGAGAGAAAACCACGGCGCTGTTGTTTTTTAATAACGGTTGCGTCAACTTAAAACGAAGGTTCCCGATTCGAACATCTCCACCCACCTGAACAGGAAACGAAAGATGCGCAAACAGACGATGACTTCACGCCTTGCCTCGCTGGCTGCTCCGCTGGCCGTTGCCATGGCGCTTTCTGGCCCACTCGCCGTCAATGCGGGTGATTATAACAATGAGCACTTTTGGTCAGCCAAACCAGAAGGAACGGCCTGGGTCAACAATGCCGGTGAGTGCTGGCAGAGCCTGCATGGCCCTGGCGACCTGGAGCCATGCGGCGCGGCGCCAATCGCAGCGGTTCCCGAAGACTTCACGGTTCGCCTGAATTTTGAGTTCGACAAATACCGCCTTGAAAACATCGTCAATGACGGCGAACTTCGTCGGCTTGACGACTACATTACGCAAGTGAAAAAGACCCCGGCTCGCGAACTCATCTCGCTGACAGGTCACACCGACGCCAAGGGATCTGATGCCTATAACTACCAGCTCGGTTTGAGACGTGCTGAGACCGTCCAGCAATACATGGTGAGCAAAGGCATCCCATCAAGCGACATCGTGTCTGTTAAAAGCCGTGGCAAGCAGGACATGCTTCCTGAATACGATATCTATTCGGTGCAGCAGCGGCGCGTGAAGATTCATTCTCAAACGCAAGGTTGACAGGCGCCGCGTTTGACTGATGAGCGCCAGCTGCATGAGAGGCCGGCGCGCAGAGATCCAATAAGCCTCTCCCCCCCGAATCAGGCTGAGGGTAAAGCCGATCACGTTAGTGCGTGATCGGCTTTTTTTCTCTTGAAATCGCGTACATCGCCGTCAGACTGGGCATCCGGATTGCCAGGTTCGTTGATCTGAGCGTTAGCGAACGCCATGCCGCAGGATAGCAAACGTAATAAGCTGGCATCGACATGCCTGACATCATTTATGATCTGGCGTCAAAGCCACGCAAAATAATAGGCCAGACTCTCCATGCTGCTGATGCTCGATAAGCATCATCAGAATCTAGAAACGTCCGAGACTCCCCGGCAAGCCGCGCTAAACCTATCAATTACAGTAATCTACTATCCGTTAACCCCCGGTAGCGTCCAGTGTTATCCGGGAAATTTGCGGTTATCGCGAACCCGGATACCCGAAATCATGCCCCTGACAGATACTCAGATACGCAACACCACGCCCGGTAATAAGCTAATCAAGCTGACTGACGGCGGCAGGCTTTATCTTCAGGTGCGACCGAGCGGCGCGAAGTTGTGGCGATACCGCTACCGCATTGCCGACAAGGAAAACGTCTTTGCCGCTGGCGAGTATGTGCAAGCCCAAACCCGGCGCGAATGGTGCAAGCGTTATCGTCATGCTGTTGGTCGCGACATGGGTTGTCTGACATCACTTTTCCGGCATCAGGTCGCGGAGATCAACCCTTGAAACTGTTCTCTTGCATCTTTGGCTGCGGTGAATCGCATGGGCGCTATCCAGAATCGTTGATTGATCTGGCGACCGAGCGTG
>CAIUAY010000157.1 GCA_903897335.1 uncultured Chromatium sp.
CCGTAAATGTCAAACTTCTACGGTCACCCCGGCAAAGCCGGGGGATTTCTCAACTGATTAATCAGTCGTCCCGCGCAACCCGGAATCCCAACATATTGAGCCGGGCATCTGGCTCAAAACGGGCGCGGTCATAGATGCGCATCGACGAAGACGGTTTATTGAAGGCACCGCCCCGGGCGACCCGGTGGGTACAGATGCCATCGATCCAGGCGCGGCTCACGTCTGGGGCGTCCTCATAATTGGGATGATAACAATCCTCCACCCACTCCATCGCGTTGCCGGCGGTATCGTAAAGACCAAATGGATTGGCCGGAAAACTTCTCACCGGTGCCGTGGAACGGTTATCCCAGACGCTACCGCAATCAAAACAGGCGGCCAGTCCAGGTTCAATCCCGAAACCCCACCAATAAGGGCTGGCGGTGCCGGCACGCGCCGCGAACTCCCATTCAGCCTCGGTCGGGAGACGATAGTGTTTGCCGGTTTCCTGCGAGAGCCAGCCAGCATAGGCACGGGCATCATCCCAACTGACGCCAACGACCGGACGCTTGCCGCGTCCCCAGCCATAATCACTGGCCAAAGACCGACCCGTTGCGTGCGTGAAGCGGTCGTAGTCCTGGTAGGTGACTTCGGTGACGCCAATCCGAAAGGGTTTGACCTGAACCCGATGCGCCGGACTGAAATCGTCGCTGGACAGACTGTTTTTACCCATCTGAAAACTGCCGCCAGCAAGACTGGCCAGATCGGGAGCCTGGCCGCCATGACGCAGCGGATCATGCTGAATCGACGGCGTGGCCATGACCGCTGTTGGAACGACAGCGACAGGCTGGGTAGTCGGTATCGGAAGCACCGTGGCAACGGCAGGTGCGCGAAGTGGCTGCGGGGCTGCCGGGAAGACGTGACGAAGCCACGCTGGTTTCAATGAGAGTAGTCCACCGACAACAGCCAGCAGCATCAACAGGAGCGCCGCGCCAATCCATGTCCAGCGCGGGGAGGTTGTTAATTGTGGAGGTGATGGTGCAGTCTGGGCAGGAGCTGGAATCATGGCGGGTGGCGCCTTGAGATGCTCGGCCAGTTCACGCCGCATCCGCTCGATCTCTTCCCGCGCATTCTTGAGCGCAGCTTCCTTGCGATCCATCTCCTGTTTCAGGCCGTCGAGCGTCAGGTTCTGGTCTTCCAGCGCATCTTCCAGACGTCGGCATTCTTCAGTGATGTGATCCAGCGTCTGTTCCTTGGACGCGAGGGTCTGGTGCAGGATCGTCAGTTCCTGCTCCATCGCCAACTGTTCGGCACTGGAGACCGGCGTGACATCCGCCTCGCGCACGCGCTCGGCAATCCGCCGGTTAAGGCGCATGACTTCCTGCTCCGCGTCACGCCGCAGTTGCTCCAGCGTTTTGCGCAGTGACTGGGAATCATTGACCGGTTCGGGTTGGGGATTGGTTGCTTCGGCCATCCTGGTGATCTTGACAGGTTGAGACGCTCGCCAGCATCGGATGCTGGATGCGCGGCGGGACGGGCGTGATGCGCGTTCCGGCTGACCAGGCACATTCAGGCGATGGAATCAGAATCATCATGAATGATTTATCAATCCTGTCAATCGCGCAGAATCCCTGTGATAACTTGCTGTCTTCTGTGCCCCAGGTTTTCAGGCTATGCTTGGGATCGCCATCCAATCGAGGAATGTCCGTCTCATGGTTCTTCCGTTCAAGGAACACCCGCTGCGCCATCAGAGCGTCGCCGAACTTCATGCACGTACCTATGAACCGCTTCAGGCACCTGAGCGCGTCTCGCATGTAGCGACGCTCTGCGGTGAAAAAGGCACCGGGCGCAATCTTCGGCATCTCAAGCGTCTGCTTGAGCACTATGGTCTGCCCTGTCCCGAAACGGTCGACCAGCATTATTTTGCGATGCTCGGCGACATTCGGATGCGTTGGGAACGTCACACTGAATTCGTGACGTACACCTTCAGCAAGCCGGGTGTCTATGTCCATCCTTTTGCCGATCCGCTCGTCAATGAACTGCCACAGGACTGGCTGCACGAGCTGCCCGGCGCGGTTGTGACCGCCGTCTCGCTGGCGCTGGAATCACGCGAAATGCCAGAGCACACGGCTGACGAACTGGGCGAGCTATTCGGTGGTAATGCCATCATCGGCTCTGAGGTCGTCGGCGGTGCAGCATGTGCCTGGTCGGATCTGCGTATCCACAGCGACGGCTATTCACGCATCCTGCTGCGTGACCGGGGGCTGTCGCGTGGTCAGGCGGGGCGTCTGGTCAAGCGTTTTCTCGAAATCAATTCCTATCGCGCGATGGCACTCCTCGGTTTGCCGGAGGCGCGTGAGGCCAATCCGGCACTGAGCGATGCGGATCGTCGGTTAGTTGGGGTCGCTGCCCGCATGACCGACGAAGCTTTCGGTCGCGGCGTGCCGGATGCCGAACTCCTGGCAGAGCTCACCACATTAGCCGCCGAGATTGAGGCCGTCGCCGCGCGCACCAGCTCGCGCTTCGAGGCATCACGCGCCTATTACGGCGTGGTGCAGCAGCGTCTCAAACAGTTGCGCCAGAAACGCATCGAAGGATTCCAGACCTTTGCCGAGTTTCTTGATGCACGTCTTGCTCCGGCGATTGCGACGTGTACTTCAACAGCCAAACGCCAGCAGGATCTGGCCGAACGCGCAGCGCGTCTCACCAGTTTGCTGCGGGCGCGAGTGGAGGTTGGGCTTCAGGAACAGAATCGCAGGCTGCTGGAGTCCATGAATCAGCGTTCACAAATCCAGTTGCGTCTACAGGAAACGGTCGAAGGTTTGTCCGTGATTGCCATCGGCTATTACGGCATCGGTCTGATCAGCTATCTGATGAAGGGTCTGGAGGCTTACGGGCTGCCGATCAATGCCAGCTATCTGACGGGAGTCTCGGCGCCCATCGTGGTACTCGTTGCCTGGTTTGGCCTGCGCCGCATGAAGGCGCGTCTGCTCAAAGCGGAATATCTCGATAACGGGCACTAAACAGCGCTTTCAAACCGCAAAGACGCCTTTGAACGTGAAGATGATGATTGCAGTCAGCTATCGACAATGGTATTTTTTCGCGTTTCCTTGGAATTCTAAAGCCCGCGCAGGGTAAAGGTTATTATGAAAGAAGGAATCCACCCGGAGTACACCGATGTCAAGGTGGTGTGCAGTTGCGGCAATGAGTTCACGACCCGCTCCACCAAGGGCAAGGATCTGCATGTGGAAGTCTGTTCCGCCTGCCATCCCTTTTACACCGGCAAGCAGAAAGTGCTCGATACCGCCGGTCGCGTGGACAAGTTCCGCCGCAAATATTCGCGCTGAACTGTCGCGGCGTGATGCCGCCCCGCCTGGATTGCGATTAATCAGCCACTCTCTCCCGTTTGGGAGCAGAGTGGTTTTTTTATGCGGGTTTGCGCCATCGTGGCAGGTTGTGGCGTTCAGTACTGAATCGTGTTGCCCAGCAGCGTTTCGAGACGCGCCAGCATCCCTGCACCAAAACTCAGTCCGAACCGCTTGGCGTATGTTGTCAACAGATCCTGCTTCTGCGTGTAGTCTACGACCCTTTCAGTGCCGATCACCTCGCGTGCGACCGAGCTGGCGCTGCCGAGACCATCGGCAAGTCCGAGCGCAATCGCCTGCTGGCCGCTCCAGAACAGTCCACTGAAAAGTTCATCCCCGCCTTTGAGCTTATCACCTCGCCCGGCCTTGACCTCGGCGATAAACTGCTGATGCAGCGTGTTGAGTACTCCCTGAATAAACGTGCGCTGCGATTCGGGTAGCGGCGAGAAAGGATCAAGAATGCCTTTGTTGTCGCCGGCTGTCAGCAAGCGCCGCTCAATGCCCAGCTTTTGGATGACATCCTGGAACCCGAAGCTGTCGATCCGCACTCCAATCGAGCCGACCAGGCTCGCCTTGTCAACATAGATGGCGTCTGAACCGACGGCAATGTAATAGCCGCCGGAGGCGCAGATGTCGGCGGCAACGGCGTAAACCGGCAGATCTTTGCCGTTTTCCTTGTGATAATCGGCCTTAAGCCGCCGGATCTCGTCATTGATATAGCCAGCCTGAACCGGACTGCCGCCAGGGCTGTTGATGCGCAGAATCACGCCCTTGACGTGATCGGTCTTGAAGGCGCTGCGCAGTGCGGCGATGACATGGTCGGCGCTGGCATCGGTTTCGGGGGCAATGACGCCATTGATTTCGATCAGCGCGGTATGATCCTCGCTAGAAGCAATGCGCTCGGTCAGATCCTGGGAATAGGCCGCCGCTAAAATCCCGATCAGATAGAGCAGGATCAGTGACTTGAATAGGATTCCCCAGCGTCGCCGGGTGCGCTGGTCACGCAGATAGTCAGCGGCCATGCGGTTGATGAGCGCCCGCTCCCAGTCCGGCTGTCCGGGGGACGGCATCGCGTCCTGGCGGGAATTCCAGAATTTCCAGTGCATCGAGTCAGAATCCTGGGTGCGCATGGCACCTGTCGGGTTGCATCAGTGGGATCGGGCTGTCAGCCAGTCGGGGAGCGCACCGAGCGCATCCAGACAGTCGAGCGGAGCACAGGCATACAGACGTTCCGGCGAATGGACGCCATAACTGACGGCCAACGCTCGGATTCCAGCATTGGTTGCCATCTGCATGTCATATTCGGTGTCACCGATCATCAGCGTCGCGGCAGGCGCTGCACCCAGTTCATCCATCAATTCCAGCAGCATTTGCGGATGGGGTTTCGAGAAGGTTTCATCAGCGCAGCGGGTAGCATGAAAGAAGCCGATCAGTCCGCTTTCGCGCAGTGATTTCTCAAGTCCAATCCGGCTTTTGCCGGTGGCGACCGCGAGCCGGTAGCCCTGATCCGCGAGCCAGTCGAGTGTCTTTCTGGCATCTGGAAAAAGTGGCGACGGGGTGTGATTGGTGACGAGAAAGTGCCGCCGGTATTGGTCGATGAGCGCGGCGCGCAGACTGGCGTCTGCTGTCGGGCTGAGTCGCTGCATCGCCTCATCGAGCCCAAGTCCGATGATGTCGCGGGCCGCAGCGCAGGCTGGCGCAGGCTGACCGAGATCAGTAAAGGCGGCCTGGAGACAGGTAACGATCCGCGCTTCGGAATCCATCAGGGTGCCGTCCCAGTCGAAGACGAGCAATTCAAAGGTCATTCCCGGCTCTCCAGTCGAGACAGCAGTTGTTCCAGTTCATGCGGCAAGGATGCCTCCACGCGCAATGGTTGGGTCATGTTATCCAGCCGAACAGTCAAGGCGCAGGCATGTAAAAACAAGCGCGACAGACCAGATGAACGGAGTGCGCGATTGGCCAGTTCATCACCATATTTGGGATCGCCGGCCAGTGGCGTGCCCAGATGCGCGGCGTGAACCCGAATCTGATGGGTGCGTCCGGTGATGAGCCGTGCTTCCACCAATGTCAGGCGCTGATCGTCAAGCTGAAAACGGCGCAATCGCCGTAACAGCGTCCGTGCTGGCTTGCCATCGACAGGATCGACCCGCACCAGACGTTCGCCACTCTGCAAGACATTTTTTTTCAGGGGCGCAGCGACCATCGTCTCAGTCTCTGCCAGATCGCCGACGAGCAATGCCAGATAGCGTTTGTCCATCCCGCCCTCGCGGATCAGCTTGTGCAGTTCGCGCAGTGCGCTACGCCGTTTGCTGATGATCAGACAGCCGGAGGTCTCGCGATCCAAACGATGCACCAGCTCCAGCTCATGCCCCGAACGCAGTTGTCGCAGCGATTCGATCAGACCATAGCTGAGTCCACTGCCGCCATGCACGGCCAGCCCCGAAGGCTTGTCGATCACCAGCAGGCGGTCGTCTTCGTAGAGGATCGAACGGTTCAGACGCGCCAACTGGGTGTCGGGTGCCCGTGCGGGCGTTTCTGGGGAGGGCAGGCGCAATGGCGGAATCCGCACCAGATCACCGGCATGCAGACGATGACTGGCCTTCACACGACCCTTGTTGACGCGCACCTCGCCGCGTCGCATCACGCGATACAGATGACTGCGCGGAACGCCCTTGAGGACGCGCAGCAGGAAATTATCGATACGCTGGCCATCGTCTTCCGCATCGACCCGCACGAACTGCGGGGAAGTGCTGCTCACCGCAGCATTTTGAGCGGTTCTGGCAGTCGCCCCGGATCGATCTTGGAAATTCAGTTCTAAAGGATTCAAGTGGTACTCGTCTGATGCAGTGAGCAATGACAAGGTTGGCTCAATTGCTGCTATTAAATTTCACTGATACCATTGGTGGCTTGCGCTGGCCAATGGAATCAGGTTTTTTCCCGGAGCGGCAAGCGCATCCGAAGTCCGAATCGTTCTTCGGATTGAAGACCGGCATGAATGACTCATATCACACCGCCAGCGGAGATGCGATGACATCCTGCACACTCATCTCACTGAGTCATGCGGATTCTACACGCACCACGAATCAGTCGGCGCGTGACCAGGTCAGCCAGCGCAGCCGGCGTCAGCATTGTCGCTCCGTCGCAGGCTCATCCATCGGGATGATGCCACCAAACGCGGGTGCCGCAACCAGGCCCCGTCAACGATCGTTCATGAGCGCGTGCCCGTTCGGCATCTCCACGCAGATCGCTGAACGGACAGTGCCGATGCCTTTCGGCTCTTCATCCAACACGAGCCAACAGGCGACGCGCCGAGCCGCCCGCGAGGTTTCTTGACAAGAGACCCGTAGCAAGGTGCCCAACCACGGGTCACGCGCCGTGGTGTGTGAGAAGGAACAACATGAAAAGAATGCTGATCAACGCAACTCAGCCGGAAGAGTTGCGCGTCGCGACCGTCGACGGTCAACTGCTTTACAACCTTGACATCGAATCACCCGGTCGGGAACAGAAAAAAGCCAATATCTACAAAGGCATCATTACCCGCGTCGAACCCAGCCTGGAAGCGGCGTTCGTTGAATATGGCGCAGATCGCCACGGCTTCCTGCCGCTGAAAGAAATTGCACGCGCCTACTTTCAGCCCGAAACGACCAAGACTGGTTCGCGGGTGAGCATCAAGGACTCGGTGCGCGAAGGCACCGAGGTCGTGGTGCAGATCGACAAGGAAGAGCGCGGCAGCAAGGGCGCGGCGCTGACCACCTTCATCTCGCTGGCAGGCCGCTATCTGGTGCTGATGCCCAACAACCCGCGCGCGGGTGGCGTCTCGCGGCGCATCGAAGGTCAAGATCGCAACGAACTGCGCGATGCCATGAGCCAGCTCGCCATCCCCGAAGACATGGGGCTAATCGTGCGCACCGCCGGTGTTGGCAAGAATGTCGAGGAACTCCAGTGGGATCTCGACTATCTGCTCCAGCTTTGGAAAGCCATCGAAACCTCCAGCCAGAGTCGTAAGGCGCCCTTCCTGATTTACCAGGAGAGCGATGTCATCATCCGCTCGATCCGCGACTATCTGCGCGCCGATATTGGCGAGATCGTGATCGACGACCGGGCGGTCTATGACCGGGCTGAGAATTTCATCCTTCAGGTGATGCCGCAAAATCTCAAAAAACTGCGGCTTTACGAGGATGAAGTTCCGCTGTTCACCCGTTATCAGATCGAAAGCCAGATTGAAACGGCGTTTCAGCGCGAGGTGCGCCTGCCTTCTGGCGGCTCCATCGTAATCGATCATACCGAGGCACTGACCTCGATTGACATCAATTCGGCGCGTTCCACCAAGGGCGCGGACATCGAAGAGACCGCGCTCAACACCAATCTGGAGGCGGCTGACGAAATCGCCAGACAGTTGCGTCTGCGCGATCTGGGCGGGCTGCTGGTGATCGACTTCATCGACATGACTCCGCCCAAGAACCAGCGGGCAGTCGAAGATCGGCTGCGCGACGCGCTCAAGCAGGATCGCGCACGGGTGCAGGTCGCCCGCATTTCGCGTTTTGGACTGCTGGAAATGTCGCGCCAGCGTCTGCGTCCTTCGCTTGGCGAGTCCAGCCAGCAGGTGTGCCCACGCTGCAAGGGTCAAGGCACCATCCGTGGCGTCGAATCGCTGGCGCTGTCGATCCTGCGCATCGTCGAGGAAGAGGCGATGAAGGACAACACCCAGCGCGTCATTGCACAGCTTCCAGTTAGCGTTGCCACCTTTCTGCTCAACGAAAAACGCCGTGCCGTTTTTGAAATCGAACAGCGTCAGGGAACCGAAGTGCTGCTGCTCCCAAACGAGCATCTTCACACGCCGGACTACCGCATCGAGCGCGTTCGCTTCCAGGATGCCACAAAACCTGGCGAACTCCTGTCGAGCTATGAACTGACGGCATTCCCTGAGCCTGTCAGTGCGCCACCCAAAACCGACACCAGACCGGTTCAGTCCGGTCGTGGCGAGGAGCCTGCCGTCAAGGATGTCAAGCCCAGTACGCCGGTGCCACAGCGCGAATCAGTGCCGCTCACGTCCCGTAAAGACGTTGAACGCGCCGAGCCGGAAAGTCTGCTCAAGCGGATCTGGACAGGACTGTTCATGCCCCGCGCCCCGGACTCCGAACTTCCTCCAGGCGGGCCGATGGAGTCCAGAATCTGCGGCGATTCACTGGCGCGGACACCACCGCAGAGCGCCGACCGTGATCCACAACCACAGCGTCCGGGTTCACGCAACGCCGACCGCACACTGCGTTCGGGTTCTGGCAGGCCATCACGTGAAGATCGCCCACGTAGCCCGCGTCCGCGTGTCGATCAGTCAAGCGATGCGGATCAAAGCGAGTTGGGGAACCGTGACGAACGGGAAATTCTGGCAGCATCAGTGGATGGTGAAGATGCCCGAAATGCCCGTTCCGAGCCGCGTTCACGGCGCAACAGCTCACGCGGGCGTCGTAGTTCCGGTGACACCCGCGTGACACCGCGTCCTGAAGACCAGACTGTCCATCTGGGTGGCGACCCTGAGAGTGATCAAGATAGGCGGCCTGCAAACAGCGCCGCCGCAATCGCGGCGACTCAGGACAATGACGGGCAACGCTGGTGGGAATCTGCATCTGAGCCATCTGAAAACGCGGACGATGTGGAAAACGACAGCGAACAGGAACATGATGGGAACGATGCAACCGCCGCCGATCCACCCCGCCCACGCTCCTCGCGTCGTCGGCGTGGCGGGCGTAACCGTCGGCGCACACCGGTCGAGAGTGGTTCAAACACGGCTGACGGCGAGCCGGGGCAAGACCCGCAACCATCACCAACCGAACCACCATGTGCTGAGCAGGCGTTATCCGGGCAGATGCAGGCCGCGCCGCCACAACCCGAGCAGCGACCCTCAGAACAGCACAGTGAACCCGCAGACCGCGAGGACGCGGCCTCCATGTCAACAATGCCGATCCCTGACGTTTCTTCTTCCAGCGCACCGGAATCCAGCCAGACAGATGCTGTGCCAGATCAGACATCTGTTGACGTGACACCGAGTCCGCAGGTGCTGCTGCCACGTCCTGAACGCATCCCTGAACCGCCTGAGCCAGATGCGCAGGAATCGCCCGCAACGGATGCACCGTCATCGGCAGACGCGATTGAACCCACGGCCAGCACCCCGTTGCCGGACAGCCTGCGTCATCCTGGCGACACCCTCGCCTGACAGACTTCTCATCGAAATCGCGGCGGCAAGCCACTCTCAGGCTGTGGGAGCGGCTTGCCGCCGCGAGACTAGGACAGGCGATTTTCAGGTTTCAAGCAACTGCATTTTCACCTCTGCCAGCAGACCCTGCGCTGCCGCTTCGACCAGATCGAAGACCCGTTCAAATCCGCGCTGTCCGCCGTAATACGGATCGGGGACATCACGTAACGGCAATTCGGGCGCGAAGTCCATGAACAGCTTCAGCTTGTCTTCCATCCCTGGCGGGCAGATCTCGCTGAGACTTAGAGCGTTCTCCTGATCCATCGCAAGGATGTAATCAAAGTGCAGGAAATCTTCGGGCAGCACACGGCGGGCGCGCAAATCATTGATATTCACCCCGCGCTCACGCGCTGTCTCCTGTGCGCGTCGATCCGGCGGTTCGCCGAGATGGTAGGCATGGGTTCCCGCCGAATCGATCTCGATCCGGTGTGTCAGACCCGCCTCCATGACCAGTTGGCGGAATATGCCGTGAGCCGTCGGTGAGCGGCAGATATTTCCCATGCACACGAACAGCACTCGCACTTTCGTGTCATGACTCCATTGGAATTGGTGATCGGCAGCGGTCATCGTGATTACCCATGAGCGTGGCGTGATGTCAAAACGGCGTCATTCTACCAACATCGCAGCACGCGACCTTAAACACTACAACACTCGCGTCGATGGCCTGATCGTCGGGATTTTCAGGCGTCAGTCTGTGTCTCGCATGTCATGATGCAGGTCTGCCACCGGTCATCCAGTCGCAGGCAGGCGTCAGTCGCCGTATCACCGCGCAAACCTTTGATCGGTGGTGTGCGCCCCTGTTCGATCAGTGCGCGGATCTGCGCTTCGGTGAATGTCAGCTCGCCAAGCGTTTTCCACACCACGAAATCGCAGCCCTCACGATAGCGGTCACAGCCATAGCCACGACGACCTTCAATGATGTGCCCCTGGCCGCATTTGGGACAGCGCGGTGGTTGTTCGCGGATGCTGGGCGTGTCTGGTCTGTCACTGGCGTGTGTGGCGCTGTCTGCCGGGTCGCCGTCCATGCCGAAATCAAACACCACTTTGCCCGTTGCATCGAGTCGCAGTGCCGCCTGAAAGGATCTGCCGCTCTTTTTAGATTGGAAGCCAGCGAGTGACCCGATGCGTCCTTGCGCGATGAGCTGCTGCACTTGCTTTCGGGTCAGCGTCACCCCGGCAACCATCTTCCAGATGGTAAAGCCGCAGCCGTCGCGGTAACGACTGCAACCGAAGGCTTTGGCGTTTTCGGTGACCTCGCCCTGCTTGCAGACGGGACAGGCACCCAGTCCAGCCGTCTGAAGCGGGCGTTTGCTGCCCACTTTGCCGCGCCGTCCGTCATCCAGCGCGGCAACCTGTTCGGCGCTCAGCGCGGGCGTCTCGACGATCTGTGGGATCAGTGTTTCAATGAAACCGACGATGTCACGATAGAAGCCATCGGCAGGTTGTTCGCCCTGTTCAATCTGTTTCAGACGCTGTTCCCAGCCAGCGGTGAGTTCGGGACTGCGCAGTGGCGCGGCGACCAGTCTGATCAGCGCCTGACCTTTCGGGGCTGCCCGCAACTGTTTGCGCTGGCGCTCCAGATAGCCGGTGCGAATGAGTTTTTCAATGATGTCGGCGCGGGTTGCTGGTGTGCCCAAACCCGATGCCGCCATCGCTGAGGCCAGCGCGTCATCGGCAATGGTGCGCCCCGCGTTTTTCATCGCGGCCAGCAGGCTGGCATCGTCATAATGACGCGGCGGTTGGGTCTCCTTTTCCTGTACCTCCAGACGCTCGACATGCACTGTCTGGCCGGGTTTCAGCTCAGGCAGCGGGCGGTCGCAGGACAGCGCATCGGTTGGCTGATCCGCCCTCGCCCGCCGCGCCGGCTCGACCCGCTTCCAGCCCGGCACCGGCACCACCGCGCCGTGCGCGACAAAGGTCGCTCCGCCGATGTTGATCTCAACAGCAGTCTCTTCCACCTCTTGATCCGGCAGAAAGATCGCGATGAAGCGGGTGGCAATCAGCTCGTAGATCTTGCGCAGCGTTTCCGGTAGGCCATCCGGCGGGATTGTCGTGGTCGGCAGGATGGCATGATGATCGGTGAGTTTGGTGCGATCCACATAGGCTTTGCCCAGCCGATGACCGGCATCCAGTCGCGCCAGCGCCTCCGTTGCGAGTGGATGCGTCAGACGGCGCAGGATGCCGGGAAGCTGCGGCAGCATGTCCTCGGAGAGATGACGGCTCTCGGTGCGCGGATAGCTGATGAGCTTGTTGGTCTCGTAAAGTGTCTGAGCGTATTCAAGCACCTGCGCGGCTGTGAATCCGAAACGACGGTTGGCGTCGCGCTGGAGCGTGGTCAGATCGTAAAGCGGCGGCGGACGGTTGTGACGGATGGAGATGTCCACCTTGAGCACCGTGCCGGTCTGATGTGGGCTGAGTTCGCGGTGTAGACGCTCTGCTGTCGCTTTCTGGTCGATGCGGGTGGTGCCATCGAGCCGGTAACGGGCAGCGAAGCCTTCAGTCAGATGCGCGACCAGTTCGTAAAAATACGCCTTGGTGAAGTTGGCGATCTCGGCATCACGCGCCACGATCATGGCCAGGGTTGGCGTCTGCACCCGCCCGATGGCACAGAGGACGCGGTGATGCACCGTATAGGCGCGGGTCAGGTTCATGCCGATCAGCCAGTCGGCCTGAGCGCGGGCGCGGGCGGCAGCGGCCAGCGGATCGAATGCCGCTCCCGGTTTGAGCGAACGCAGTCCCTCGCGGATGGCGTCATCGGTCAGGCTGGAGACCCACAGCCGTTCGACAGGCTTGTTGCAGCGGGCATGTTCGTAGATCAGCCTGAAGATGTGCTCGCCTTCGCGTCCAGCATCTGTCGCACAGATTAGCCGCTTAGTCTCAGGCGCAGTGATCAACGCCTTGACGACTTTGAACTGATCGACGGTGCGCGGATCATCTTTGAGCTTCCAGCGTGGCGGGAGCATCGGAAGCTGTGCCAGCGACCAGCGGCCTGACCAGTCTGCGCCATAGTCATCTGGCTCGGCGAAATGGATGAGATGCCCTAGCGCCCAGGTCACCTGATAGCCGTTGCCTTCCAGATAGCCCGCGCATTTGCGCCCAGCGCCCAGAATCCGCGCCAGATCACGCGCCACGCTAGGTTTTTCAGCAAGGACGACGATGCTCATAAAGGATCTGGATCGATGTCCTGATAAGCGTCTGGTACGAAACGCGGGGTGCAGATTGCCAGAAAAACCAGATCCGTCTCGCCTGGATTGGTGATCCGCTGACCCTGTCCTGCTGGAATGTAAACCAGATCGCCGGACTGCACGGTCTGCGGAGTCAACCCCTCGATTTCCATGTAACCCGTGCCGCTGAGGATCAGATAGCGCTCAACGATTCCTGCGAGCCGGTGCAGCCGGGTCGTGACTCCAGGCGCGACCCGGGCGCGGGCGATGGATACTTCGGAATCGTCAGTCTGGTTCCAGATTTCCAGAATGAAGCAGCCTTCATCCGTATAGCTTTCATCGGCAGCCTGAGGGGTATGGAGACAGCCGTTCATGAAAATCACGCACTGAGCAGATGCTGGAAATTCGCCAGTCGCTCCGGCGCGATCAGACCTTCGGCGACGGCCTGTAAAATAGCGCAGTCAGGTTCCTGGGCGTGCTGGCAGTCTGCGAAGCGGCACTTTCCCAGATAGGGTCGAAACTCACGAAATCCCTGCTGGAGTCCCTCGCGGTCGATGGCTCCAAGCCGGAAACTGCGCACACCAGGCGAATCGATCAGGAAACCGTCGCCGGGCAGCCGATAGCAAGTGGTTGCTGACGTGGTATGACGACCTAAACCGGTTGCACGGGAAAGACGCCCGATCTGGATCTCCCGATCCGGTAGCAATGCCTTGACCAGCGATGATTTCCCAACACCTGACTGCCCGACCAGTACGCTGGTTTCGCCGGCCAGACCGTCGGTTAATGCTGCAAGCGTCGCCGGTTCGTGCAGGCTAACCCAGAATGTGCAGTAGCCGATCGCCTGATAATGGGCGAAGCGCTGCGCAAATGCATCGCGATCCGTGCCATGGAGCAGATCCATTTTGTTGCCAACGATGATGGCCTCGATGCCAATGCGTTCGGCAGCAACCAGATACTGATCAACTAGATAGCCGCTGGGTTCAGGTTCGGGGGCGATCAGCACCACAAGCTGGGTGAGATTGGCCGCAAGCGCTTTGTCGTAACCATTGAAGTCAGGACGGCTCAGGACGCTTTGACGCGGCAGGATGGCCGTGACCACGCCCTGCTCATCGGCGATCCGCTGCCACACCACACGATCACCGCAGACCGCATGACCGATGTTCTGGCGCGACAGACAGTGAACGATCTGTTCGTTGTGCGCTTCAACCGCCAGATTAGCACCGTGACGAACCACGACGCGACCTTCGGCGGGTTCACTGTCGGAAGTGATCTCCGTTAGCACCTGCTCCGGTCGGGAGGCGAGACGTTGGCGGCGACGTTCCTGAATCGCACCGATGCGCTCGATCTGACGTTCGGATAGCCGACGTTTAGACATTAGATCAGAGCGGAAGGTCTTAAAAGACAGGGTGTTGCCGCGTCATCTATCGTCAAAACGATGACGCTGCACACCAAAAGGTTGAGAACGGCTGGCCACTGGTACATGCGCATTCCTGCTTGCTAACCTGACAGATCAATTGACAAATATGCGTGAGCGACGCATCGTTGAGGCGCATCTCATGCCAGTGTCGGAGGCGATTCCGGCTGGCCATTCCGCTGACCTAGCGCGGCGTCGCGTGGATATGACAGCATGAAAAAGAGTGAAAATAACTTAATCTGGCTCGATCTGGAGATGACAGGGCTGAATCCGTTCCAGGATTATATCCTGGAGATTGCCACCATTGTCACCGACAGCGAACTTCAGATCCTCGCTGAGGGGCCAGTCATCGCCATCCATCAGACGGAGACAGTACTGGCTGGAATGGACGCATGGAACCAAACGCATCATGGCAGTTCGGGTCTGCTGGAGCGGGTCGCCACAAGCCGTTTCAACGAGGCGGCGGCAGAATCCGCAACCCTGACGTTCCTGTCTGACTTCGTACCTGCCGAGGCTTCGCCGCTGTGCGGCAACAGCATCTGTCAGGATCGCCGTTTTCTGGCACGCTGGATGCCGAGGCTGGATGCTTACTGCCATTATCGCAATCTGGACGTGAGTACCGTTAAGATTCTGGCGCAGCGTTGGGCTCCCGATGTGGCCAGCAGCTTCAAGAAAGAATCGCGTCATCTGGCTTTGGCGGATATCCGTGAATCCATCGACGAACTGCGTCACTATCGCGAGCATTTGCTGCGTTAAGACCGACGCGGATCGGACGCACGGTAGGCGCGCAGCATCCGTTCCAGCATTCCCTGACGGACTCCAGTCCAAATTCTGCTCAGCGCCTGTCCTAGCGCCTGATGACGCGCACTGGCGCGGGCGGCAATCAAGCTTTCGACTTCTCGCACAGCTTGCAAATCGTGTATCTGTGTTACGGTCAGCGAACTGGCATGACTGTATTCAACAATCTGTGCAACCATCTGGGCGCGGCGTTTCTGGATTTTTCCGGCCAACAGCCAATCGTCTGCGATGGTAGCCTGACGCATCTGCTGTGTCGCCGCGTCTAACTCATGAATCAGTTCTGTGACATCAAACATGGTGATCTCCCGCCGTTGTCAGAAATGCCTGCGTTAATGCCAGACCAGCGACCCTGGGCAATTTTACTGATGGGGTCGACAGCGTCCGGCAAGACGGATCTGGCCATTGAACTGACGCGCCGCCTGCCCTGCCACATCATTAGCGTGGATTCGGCAATGGTCTATCGGGGCATGGATATTGGCACCGCTAAACCCGATGCAGGAATCCTGGCTATCGCCCCGCATCGACTGATCGACATCATAGACCCGATTGACGCCTATTCAACGGCACGTTTTCGCATCGACGCCCTGGCGGCGATGGCCGACATCACCCAGCAGGGCGACATTCCACTGCTCGTGGGCGGAACCATGCTGTATTTCCGCACCCTACAGCAGGGATTGGCCTGTCTGCCGAGCGCCGATCCAACGCTGCGACGACGGCTGCTAGAAGAAGCGGACGCACTTGGATGGCCAGTGCTCCATGCACGGTTGGCCGACATCGACCCCATCACCGCTACGCAGATCCACCCCAATGATCCACAGCGCATCCAGCGTGCGCTCGAGGTCTGTCAGCTCGCCGGTCGACCCATGAGCGAACTGATCCGTGCGGGCAGTACGGCACCACTTCCATATCGTCTGTTGAAGCTGGTGCGCGCCCCCCGGGAGCGAGCCGTTCTGCACGAACGCATTGAACGGCGCTTTCGGGGGATGCTGCAACAGGGTCTGGTGGATGAGGTGGCCGCGCTCGTGGCGCGTGGCGATCTGACTGACGACCTGCCTGCAATGCGTTGCGTGGGATATCGGCAGGTCTTGAACTATCTGCGGGGTGCGTCAACATGGGAACACATGCTGCAATGCGGCATCGTCGCTTCACGACAGCTCGCTAAACGCCAGATGACTTGGCTGCGATCCGAATCTGACTGCCACTGGCTGCACGATGACCCGGATCCGCTGGAGCAGGCGTTGCGCCTGATCCGGCAGATCCTGGCAGGGTGAATGGTGGCGCGTGTCAGGCCGTCGTGTTGATAGACAGGATTCGCATCTGCGTCATAATGAACCCGCTTACCCTGTTTTCGTTTTCAGACCGTTCCGGCTGCAACCCCATCGAACTGTTGCGGGAAACGCAGCAGATTTTCAGTCCAGGCATGGATCAACCAAAAAACAATAAGGAGATAGGCCGATGTCCAAAGGGCAAAGTCTGCAAGACCCATTTCTGAATGCGCTACGCAAGGAGCGCGTTCCGGTGTCGATTTTTCTGGTCAATGGCATCAAGTTACAGGGTCAGATCGAATCATTCGATCAATTTGTGGTGCTACTTAAAAACAATGTCAGCCAGATGATCTACAAACACGCGATTTCGACCGTCGTGCCTGCCCGTAACGTCAAACTGTCTGTCAGTGATGATGAACAACTGGCCGACTCTGCGCTGCCCGAGTCAGATCTTCATTGAAGACGACCTCTGACATCAGCTCGTCACAGACTGCATCATCTGCCGGATCGCTGGTTTTCGAGCGTCCTCAGCTTGGCGAACGAGCGGTGCTGGTGCATCTGGATCTGGGCGCCACGGCAACCACCGATGAACGCGATGAATTCGCGCTGCTGGCAACCTCAGCCGGTGCCGAGATTGTCGGTACCCTCGGCGGCACGCGCAAAGCTCCAGACCCGCGTCTGTTCATTGGCAGCGGCAAGGCAGAAGAATTGCAGTCACTGGTTACGGCGACCGAGGCCGATCTGGTGATTTTCAATCATGCTCTGTCACCCGCCCAGGAACGCAATCTGGAACGCCTGTTGCAATGTCGCGTAGTGGATCGCGCCGGTCTGATCCTGGACATCTTTGCCCAGCGGGCACGTTCTTTCGAGGGCAAGCTCCAGGTCGAGCTGGCGCAGCTTAAGCACCTCTCGACCCGGCTGGTGCGTGGCTGGAGCCATCTGGAACGCCAGAAAGGCGGGATCGGTCTGCGTGGTCCGGGCGAGACTCAGCTTGAAACCGACCGTCGCCTGCTTGCCCGACGGGTTGACCTGCTCGACCAGCGTCTGGCGCGGATCGAGAACCAGCGCGCCCAGGGACGGCGGGCACGCGCCAAGGCTGAACTGCCAGTGATTGCGCTTGTCGGCTATACCAATGCTGGTAAATCCACGCTCTTCAACCAGTTGACGGCGGCAGGCGTCTTACAGGCCGACCAGTTGTTCGCAACCCTCGACCCGACCCTGAGACGCCTCACGCTGCCCACTGGCGGGCGGGTGCTGATGGCCGATACCGTTGGCTTCGTCAGCCAGTTGCCGCATGAACTGGTCGCTGCTTTTCGCTCGACCCTGGAGGAGGCGCGCAATGCCAGTCTGCTGCTGCATGTGGTGGATGCGGCGACGGATCATCATGACCGCCAGATGCAGGATGTCGAGACCGTGCTGGCCGAAATTGGCTGCGATGACCTGCCACGCCTGGAAGTTTTCAACAAAATTGATCGGCTCGATGACGGGCAGCCACACGTCGAGCGCGATGCAAACGGCTGCCCAACCCGTGTCTGGCTATCGGCGCAAATGGGCACCGGTCTTGATCTGTTGCGACAGGCGTTAGGCGAACTGACCGGCGGGACACAGGTGCGTCGCTCCATGCAGCTCCGCTCTGGCGATGGCAGACTTCGCGCCTGGCTATTTGAACATGCTCAGATACTCGCCGATCAGCCTTTGGAGACTGGAGGCTGGGCAATTGAATTCATGATTCGGGACGCCGCACTTGAGCGCCTGGTGGCAGATGATCCCACGCTGGAACAGCGCCTGTCGGCGTGTCCTGACGAGACCGCCGTGAATTTGCCGTGATCGGGTCAGTCACTTACAATCGGCGTCTTGTCTGGTTCCTATCGCCGTGCGCAATCAGTGTTTGACAGACCACTTCCGGCGTGATGACTGTCGGCAATTTCAAATCACTTCAATCTGAACAGACGGAGTAGTTATGGCCTGGAATGAGCCAGGGGGCGGCAATCAAGACCCCTGGAGCGGCAAGCAGGGCGGCGATCAGGGTCCACCAGATCTTGATGAAGTCGTGCGTAAGCTCCAGGAGCGGCTCGGCGGACTGTTTGGAGGCAACAAGCCCTCTGGCAAGGATGCTTCCGGTCATGGCGGCAACGGCTTCGGAATGCCTGATCACTTCAGCTCGCGGGCGCTCAGCATCGCCCTTGGCATCCTGATGATCGTCTGGCTAGCGACCGGCATCTATATTGTCGAGCCTGCCGAACGTGGCGTGGTCATGCGTTTTGGCCGCTATGTCCAGACCACGGTTCCCGGCCCGCACTGGCATCTTCCAATGCCGGTTGAATCGGTTATAAAAGTCAACGTCGATGAAATCTCGACCTTCAGCCATCGCGCCGCGATGCTGACGCAGGACGAAAATATCGTCGAAGTCGAGCTGACCGTGCAGTCGCGTATCCAGAATGCCGCTGATTATCTGTTTCAGGATCAAGACCCCGAACGGACTCTCAACGATGCCACAGTCACTGTGCTGCGCGTCACCATCGGCCAGAGCAAGCTCGACTATGTGATGACCGAAGGGCGTACCGCCGTCGCCGTGACGATCAAGGAACGCATCCAGGCGCTGATGGATCAATATCGCACCGGTCTGATCGTGACGTCGGTCAACATGCAGCCAGCCAAGCCGCCAGATCAGGTTAAGGCGGCGTTTGACGATGCCATCAAGGCGCGCGAGGATAAAGAGCGGCTCGAAAACCAGGCCGAAGCCTATTCCAATGAAGTGCTGCCGCAGGCGCGTGGTGGCGCGGCTCGAATTCTTGCCGACGCCAAGGCGTACCGGGATCGGGTGATCGCCGAATCCGAAGGCGAGGCTGCCCGGTTTACGGCTGTCCTCAACCAGTATCTCAAGGCGCCTGAAGTGACCCGTCAGCGTCTGTATCTCGAAACGATGGAACAGGTGTTTAGCGAAAATGGCAAAGTGCTGCTGGACGTTCAGAAGAATTCCAGCAATTTGCTCTATCTGCCGATTGAGCAGTTGCTGAAAGCACATGCGCCAGCAGTCGTGCCGCCGCCAGAGCCTGTTGTCAGCACCACGCCACCCTCGCATGTCCCGGAGCTGAACGATCCTCCTCAACGGACGGTCGATCGTGATCGGAGGTCACGTTGATGAACCAACCCAATCACATCAAGACTGTCCTGTTTGTCGGGCTGGCCGCGCTGGCAGTCTTGTTCTATGCGTTCACCTTTGTGGTGCGCGAGTATGAAGTTGCCATCAAACTCCAGTTAGGCGAGATCATCTCGGATGACTTCAGGCCGGGTCTTCACTTCATGATTCCGCTGCTGAATCAGATCAAGACCTTTGACCGCCGGATCCAGACGCTGGACGCACAGCCTGAACGCTTTCTGACGATTGAGAAAAAGGATGTCATCGTCGATTCTTATGCCAAATGGCGGATCGCGGACGCCGCCCAGTTCTTCCGTTCCACTGGCGGTAACAGCGCCCGCACCAGCCGTCTGCTCTCGGAGCGGATCAACACCAGTCTGCGCGATGAATTCGGCAAGCGCACCATTCAGGAAGTGGTGTCAGATGACCGACTCGCGCTGATGGAAATTCTCACCAACGAGGTCAATGCAAATGCCGCCGATCTGGGCGTCAAGGTCATCGACATCCGGGTCAAGAAGATCGACTTGCCACCGGAAGTGAGTGAGTCGGTTTATCAGCGGATGCGCGCCGAACGCGAGCGCGTAGCGCGTGATCTGCGCGCCAAAGGCTCCGAGGCCGCCGAGCGGATTCGCGCCGACGCGGATCGTCAGCGCACCGTCACCATCGCTGAGGCATACAAGGAATCTGAAGAGATTCGCGGCGAGGGCGATGCCCGCGCAACTGAAATTTATGCGCTGGCCTTTAATCAGGATCCCGGTTTCTACGCCTTTTATCGCAGTCTGAATGCCTATCGCACAACCTTCGGCAAGGGCGGCGACATGCTAGTGCTGGAACCTGATTCGGAATTCTTCCGCTTCTTCCGTGATCCAGCCGGGCGACGCTAAGCCTTGCGCAACGCTATTCAAACCCGATGAAGTCGTTCACAGCGAACGGCTTCATGTCTGGTCTTTCGATCTGGAATCAATCTATTGCTGCATGACATCCTGGTTGCCTGCGCCCTCATGCTGGTGATCGAAGGCATCTGGCCTTTTCTGCATCCACCCAGCTTCAAGCGTGCGTTGGCGATGATTGCGTTAGAGGCTGAACATCCGCTGCGGATTGCTGGCTTCGTCAGTATGCTGGCAGGTCTTGGACTCCTTTATCTGGTCAATTGATGATGGCGATCAACAAGGAACACTGGCTGTTGCCAGCCGGTATCGAAGAGGTGCTGCCGCCCCAGGCGCAAATCATGGAAGCACTGCGGCGTGAATTGCTGGATCTGTATGCCAATTGGGGTTATGAACTGGTGATTCCGCCGTTCATCGATTATCTGGAGTCACTCCTGACCGGCACCGGTCAGGATCTTGACCTCCAAACCTTCAAACTCACTGATCAACTCACCGGACGGCTGCTGGGCATCCGTGCTGACATGACGCCCCAGGTTGCGCGCATGGATGCCCATCATCTGCGCGGCGACACGCCAAGCCGTCTCTGCTATCTCGGTACCGTGCTGCATACCCGCGCCGATGGCTTCGCGGGTACCCGCAGTCCACTCCAGATCGGTGCCGAAATCTATGGCCATGCTGGCATCGAGAGCGATACTGAAATTCTGCGCCTGATCCTGCTGACCCTGCGCACGGCAGGCATTGCCGAAAGCTATCTCGACCTTGGTCACGTTGGCATCTTTCGCGGTCTGGCACGTCAGGCGGAACTGGATACCCATCAGGAACATGCACTGTTCGATGCGCTTCAGCGCAAGGCCATTCCCGAGATTAAATCGCTGATCGACAGTTTCGGCCTCACTGGCGCGGTCGCGGACATGCTAATCGTGCTGGCTGAACTGAATGGCCGCGATGCACTGACGCAGGCGGAAGACCATCTGCGTGCGGCAGACCGCCCCGTGCGCGAGGCTGTCGACTATCTGCATCGGCTCGCCGATGAACTGAATCGCTGGCACCCGGAGGTGTCAGTTCATTACGATCTGGCCGAACTGCGAGGCTACCACTATAAAACCGGCGCTGTCTTCGCGGCCTTTGTGCCCGGTTGGGGCCTGGAAGTGGCGCGTGGCGGGCGTTATGACGACATTGGGCGTGTTTTTGGTCGGGCGCGTCCGGCGGTTGGTTTCAGTACCGATCTCAAGAGCCTCCTGCAACACGGCCAGGAGCTTGAACAGCGTTATCCAGTCGCGTCAACGGTGTATGCGCCCTGGTCGGCTGATCCGTCGCTACATGAAGCCGTGGAACGACTGCGTTACTCCGGTTATCGCGTCATCCATGCACTGCCAGGAAGCCGCCAGGAACCCTGTCCGTCAGGCGATCAGCAGTGTCTGACACAGATTGATGGGCGCTGGGAATTACAGGCAATCAGCAACTTTGATAACTCATCGTGTGATCACCAATCGCACGATCATTTAAATCAGGAAGCGTGACAGATGGGCAATAGCGTTGTAGTCATTGGTGCCCAATGGGGCGACGAAGGCAAGGGCAAGGTCGTTGACCTGCTCACGGATCGGGCGAGCGCCGTGGTGCGTTTTCAGGGCGGCCATAATGCCGGACACACCCTGGTGATCGACGGCGTGAAAACTGTCCTGCATCTGGTTCCATCTGGTGTGCTGCGCGAGGGCGTGCGCTGTCTCATCGGCAACGGCGTGGTGCTATCGCCACCGGCGCTGTTCGAGGAACTGCGGATGCTGGAGCAGGCTGGCGTTCCGGCGCGCGAGCGGCTCGGCATCAGCGCTGCCTGTCCGCTGATCCTGCCGTATCACGGCGCGCTCGATCAGGCGCGTGAACAGGAACGCGGCGCTAAAGCCATCGGCACCACCGGACGCGGCATCGGCCCGGCTTACGAGGACAAGACTTCGCGGCGCGGTATTCGGCTCGGCGAGCTCTTTGATGCCGCGCACTTTGCCGAACGTCTGCGCGATGTGCTCGATTATCACAATTTTATGCTAGAGCACTATTTCAAGGCGACGCCTGTCGCGTATCAGTCCGTGCTTGATGAGACACTTGGCTATGCCGAGCACCTGCGCCCAATGATCCTGGACGTGCCGGGAGTTCTGCATCAGCTCCGCGCCCAGGGCGATGACATCCTGTTCGAGGGTGCTCAGGGCGCACTGCTCGACATCGATCACGGCACCTACCCCTATGTCACCTCGTCCACCACCACCGCCGGTGGCGCAGCAAGCGGGAGTGGCGTCGGACCACGCGATCTCGACTATATCCTCGGCATCGTCAAAGCCTATACCACCCGCGTCGGCGCTGGTCCCTTCCCGACTGAACTCTTCGATGCCGACGGTGATCGTCTGGGTGCCAGAGGCAATGAATTTGGCGCAACCACTGGACGCAAACGCCGCTGCGGCTGGCTGGACATGGTCGCGCTCAAACGTTCATGCGCGATCAACAGCGTCACCGGCATCTGCATCACCAAGCTCGATGTCCTCGATGGCATGGAGACGGTGAAAATCTGCACCGGCTATGTCATGGACGGCCAGGAACTCACTACCCCGCCGGTTGGCGCGGATGACTTCGCCCGCTGTCAGCCGCGCTATCTGGATTGCCCCGGCTGGTCAGAATCGACTTTTGGCGTGACATCGCTGGATGATCTGCCGAAAAATGCCCGTGCCTACCTCAACACCATCGAGGAACTGACCGGACTGCCAATCGACATTATCTCGACCGGGCCTGATCGGGTCGAAACCCTGATCCGGCGGCATCCATTCGACGTTTGATCATTGACAGATCATGGCGGCAGGTTGCAGAAAGCGGCTTTGATGGGCTGAGATGCTTGAATGGCTGGTGATTAACCATCGAGAGGACTGACCCATGACTGTTCAAGACGCGCCAGATGACTGGACTCCTCACTTTGTATGTCATCATCTTGACGGGGAGGAAAATCAACAGGCTATGTTAAGAACCGCCTACTCACTGCGCCACCAGGTCTATTGTCTGGAATGTCATTTCCTGTCGGCGGATGATTATCCTGAAGGACTTGAAAGGGATCAGTTCGATACACACTGCGCGCACTTCAGCGCGAATAATCTGCTGAATGAAATGGTAGGTTATGTGCGGCTCGTCACCGCACGGGAAAACGTTCTGTTTCCATTTGAGGAGCATTGCCAGAATTTCCTGCCGCAGAGTGAACAACCCTTGCGCCATGAAACGGGCGAGATTTCACGCCTGATTGTCCGGCGTGATTATCGCCGACGCACCGGTGACAATCTCGCCGGGGTCACGATTCAGACGGTCAAACCCGGCGGCCAGGAAGTCGTGCAGGATCGTCGCAAACCGCCGCAGATTCTGCTGGGTCTCTATCGCCAGATGTACATTTACAGCATCCAGTCGGGCATCCGCTACTGGTATGCGGCCATGGAAAAGCCGCTCGCCCGCGCCCTGTCGCAACTGGGTTTTCGCTTCGTACAGATCAGCCCGGAAATTGATTATTATGGAAACGTTGTGTGTTATCTCGCTGATCTGCGCCAGCTTGAAGCCCATCTTCAGCAATCTAATCCAGAGCTGTTGTCATGGTTCCGGCAGGGGATTTCATAAGAGGCGGAATCAGTGGCGAAAAAGCGATAATAATTGTACAATATATACAATACAGATATTTAGGAGAGTGCCATGCGTACCGTTACAGCAAGCGAAGCCAAGCAAGGCTTGGCCAGCGTGATCGACATGGCTTCGCGTGAGCCGGTGGTCATACAGCGACAGAAAAGGGACGTGGCGGTAGTGATGTCTATGCAGGAATACCAACGCCTTGTGCGGCTAAACGTAGCGGAATTCCAGCGATTCTGTGACGCCGTCGGGCGTAAGGCCGAGGAAACGGGCATGAACGAAGAGGCCTTGATCATCGTTCCGGCCACCCCCTACACGGCAATGGGTAGAAGGTAGATCGGTTTCGGAGGCCGGGGTCGTCGACGTGCCGGGGATGGAGGCATCGGCATTCGTTCCAAC
>CAIUAY010000158.1 GCA_903897335.1 uncultured Chromatium sp.
CGGCCAGCGCCCGGATGGACAGCGCGAGAGTCTCGTCGTGGTGCGCTTCGGCCATCACAAGATGGGGCTCGTCGTCGATACCCTGCTCGGCGAACTCCAGACTGTCATCAAGCCACTCGGCAAACTGTTCGAGCGGCTGCGCGGCGTCGCCGGTGCAACCATTCTCGGTACCGGTGAAATCGCGCTCATCCTCGATGTGGCAGAGCTGGCCGCTGTCGGGCAGGCAGGGCAACGCCTGAACATTTAGCAAGTTACTAAGCGTGTCAGATTGACAGTTGTTCATATAGCGGGTTTAACGAGGAACGTTCGATGTTTCATTCCATGACAATGGCCAAAAAACTGATTCTTGGTTTTGGCACCGTGCTGACTCTGCTGGTTGTGGTAAGCGTCTTGTCGTTCATAACCATTGATAGCGCTTCAACCGGTTTTACCTCCTATCGCGAAAAAGCGATTAGAGCCAACCGTATGGGCGAAATGCAGGCCAACATGCTGATGGGTCGGCTGGAAGTCAAAAATTACCTGAAAACCCACAACGATAAAGATGAAGCCGCTTTCCGAAAATATTTGAATGCAACCGATGTGATTCTCAAAGAGATAATGAACATCGTCCGCGATCCTGAACGGCTGGCCAAGCTCAACACATCCAACACGAACATTGAGACTTATGCCAAGGCATTTGAGCAGGTCGTGACGAACACCCGTGACAGTGACAAGCAGGATACCGAAGTATTGACCGTTGCTGGCCGCGAGATCGAGCAGCGCTTAACCAAAATTCTGGAGAGCGCCAGCCAGGATCAGGATACCGAAGCGGCTCTAACATCAGCGCGTGGATTGCGGAATCTGTTGCTCGCACGTCTCTATGTGCGTCGTTTTCTCAGCGAAAATGCCCAGCAGGACGTGGATCGGGTCAATCAGGAATGGGGCGAATTCGACAAGCATTTGAGCGAGATGGCGGCGACGCTCAAGAATCCCCAGCGCCGCGTCTGGCTCGACGAAGTCATGCGATATAAAAACGACTATAAGACGGCCTTTGATCGCGTGGTACAACTTATCAAAGACCGTAATCAAATTGTCACTGAGACGCTCGATGTCTTAGGGCCTAAATTCGCTGCTGATATTGACAGCATCAAATTGTCTTACAAGCAGGAACAGGACATCCTCGGGCCACAGGTGCAGTCCGCTAATGATCGCGCCATCGTGGTCATCTCAGTGCTCTCTTCTCTCGCCCTGCTGCTTGGCATCGGCATCGCCTGGTTGATCATTCGTGCCGTCATGGGGCAATTGGGTAAAGACCCGGCAGTGATCGCCGAAGTGACCCGCAAGGTCGCGGTCGGTGATCTGGCTATTGAGTTCGATCAAACCAACCTGCGTGGCGTCTACAAGGACATGCACGGCATGGTCGAGCGTCTACGCCAGATTGTGGGCGAGGTGCGGGTTGGCGCGGACAATTTATCATCGGCCTCCAGCGAAGTGAGTTCGACAGCGCAGGCGCTGAGTCAGGGCGCGACCGAGCAGGCGGCGAGCGTTGAAGAGACCACGGCCAGCATCGAACAGCTCAACGCCTCGGTGCAACAGAACACCGAAAACGCCCGGGTCACCAACGGCATTGCCAAGAGTTCAGCGGAAGAAGCACGTCGCGGCGGCGAAGCGGTCAAGCGCACGGTCAGCGCCATGAAAGAGATTGCCAGCAAAATTGGCCTGATCGAAGACATCGCCTACAAGACCAATCTGCTCGCGCTCAACGCCGCGATTGAAGCCGCCCGGGCTGGCGAGCATGGCAAAGGCTTCACCGTGGTCGCCGCCGAAGTGCGCAAGCTCGCCGAGAACAGCGGCGTCACCGCGCAAGAGATCAACCAGTTAGCGACCAACAGCGTCTCGATTGCCGAAGAGGCGGGCAAACTGCTCGAACAGATGGTGCCGAACATCGTCAAAACCGCCGATCTGGTCGAAGAAATCACGGCGGCATCGGGCGAACAGGCCACCGGCATCAGTCAGATTAGCGACGCCATGAGCCAGCTCGACAAAGCCACCCAGCAGAATGCCTCAGCCTCCGAAGAACTGGCCGCGACCGCAGAAGAACTCAGTGGTCAGGCGGGTCAGTTGCAGGAAACCATGTCCTTCTTCCGCACCGGCGCATCCGGTGGACGCGCCAGACCAAAAAAGCCCATCACCCGAGCTACGCCGCGCACCAGCCGCAGCGACGACTTCGCTGAAGCGGAAGACGCGCCGAGTGAGTTTGCCCACAAAGACTTCGAGCGGTTCTAATCTGATCAGTTCTAGCCGGAGGCAGACATGGGCGCACTGGTGGTCAGCACACCAACCGGTAATGGCGGACACAGCGACACTGTTGATGACATCACCCAATATCTCACTTTTTCGGTCGCAGACGAGCGTCTGGCCATGTCCATCGACGCCGTCAAAGAAATCATCGAAACGCCACAGGTCACGCGAGTGCCGATGACGCCCGACTATATTCGCGGCGTCATCAATCTGCGCGGCAATGTGGTTCCAGTGATTGATCTGGGGGCACGGTTAGGACGCGGGGCGCTAACGCTCACCCGGCGCAGTTGCATCGTCCTAGTCGAGGTGCAGGCGGGCGAGGAGCATCATGTCCTGGGAATGCTGGTCGATGAGGTCAAGAACATCCTCGACATCCCCCGCGAGGATGTCAAACCGCCGCCTGAGTTTGGCTCGGAAATCCGCACCGATTTCATCGAGGCCATGGGGCGTGTCGAGGATGTCTTCGTGATTATCCTGAGCGTCGATCACGTCCTGTCTGTGCAGGAACTCGCCGCGCTGCGCCGAATGGGCGAGGAAGCAGAGCCACACGGTACGGATGAATGACTCCAGACAATTCCATAATCGAATCAGCAGACACATCCGTGAAGCGCCACGCCGCATGAAGCCGTCTGTAAGAATTGAAATTCATCGCATTTAAACGGATTCAAACCATGAGCATCAATGATCTAAAAGTAAAAACAAAAATTCTGATTGGTTCGATGCTACTGGTATTGATCACCGTGGTGTTTGGTGTGCTTGCGCACGTTTATATGGGGAAAGTGTCTGGCGCCTTGTTCGGGATTACCGACAATAATGCCAAGGCCGTTGAGTATGCGACGGGCGTTGAACGCATGGCGCTGCAAACGATCATGGAGGAAAAGAATTATTTGCTGTATCAAAAAGATGAAATTCATCAGCGTGCCGAAGCGAACGTCAAAGAACTGCTCAGTTATTTGGATAAGGTCGATGACATTGCCCGCAAATATGACAATCGGGATCTGCTCGATCAATCCAGAGTTGCGCGCCAGGATACGACGCTGTACGCGGAAGAGTACCGTAAGGGCGTTGCGTCCCTGAAGGCAAACAAGCAACTTGTTCAAACCATGGGCGACAAGGGCAAAGCGGTTGTCGATGCGGCTCAAAAATTCATGGAGATCCAGCAAAAAGCCTATTCTGAAGCGATGGCGCAAGGCGCTGATGCCAAGGTTCTGGATGCCTATGTACAGCGTTATATTCTGACGGTGGCGATCCGGGTTAAAGCCAATCGAATTATCCGTCTGGAAAAGGAAGAGGTAAATTATAAGGATCGCACGGCCTGGAATCAGATGGTGGTCATGCTTCCTGAGCTGATGCGTTTATATGACGATCTTAAAAAAATCAGCACGACTGAAGCCGAGATTAAACTGATTGATGAGTCGAGGCAGTCTACCTCTGAGTACCAACAGGCTGCGAAAAACTGGATCAGTAACGACGATACACTTGCCGATATTCTTAAAAGAATGCAGAACTACGGAGAGACCGTCATTAAAGCGGCTCAATCTGCTGAAAGTGCCGGCTATCAGGAGCTTGAGGCAGCGCGTGTTGATGCACAAAATGTCGTTCACGAAGCGGTCATCATCATTATTTCGACGATTGTGATTGCGGTCATTCTGGGCTTGCTGATTGCTTTGTTCCTGGCGGTGCTGATTACCAAACCGATTATCAGGGGCGTGGCGTTTGCGACATCGGTTGCCGAAGGTGATCTCGCTCAACAACTCGATATCGATCAGAAAGATGAGATTGGTCAGCTTGCGAATGCGCTCAATGGCATGGTGAAGCGTCTACGCCAGATTGTGGGCGAGGTGCGGGTTGGCGCGGACAATTTATCATCGGCCTCCAGCGAAGTGAGTTCGACAGCGCAGGCGCTGAGTCAGGGCGCGACCGAGCAGGCGGCGAGCGTTGAAGAGACCAC